>BNWD01000001.1 GCA_025998575.1 Alphaproteobacteria bacterium
AGATTTGATAAATACAATCATTAGAATAGCAAAGTCGGAATACTAAATCTTTGTTCATGCTTTCAAGATTGTCGAAAGAATTATCGTATGAAGTCAAGAAAATAAAATTTTGCGCCAATAAAACAGTATACAAATGTTTGTGTAAAGTAGAAGTCACTTTTATGGAGCCGCATCATTAAATTAGAGATTTGCTTGCAAAGCACTAAATCATTGCTTATGATCTATTTTCTTAATCCTGAAAGGCATAAACTACAAACACATTCATTGTGATAGATAATATTCTTTTAATCATATGTAAAAATATCGTATTTATCGCCTTCGGAATTTCATATTGCGCTGGCTTACTTTATGAGAAATATTTGCCAGAGGAATTCGATACAGAAATCCAGTTTATCGCTATAAACAGTTTGTTTATGTTTGTAAGCTAACCTATTGAGACTTTACACATTGGGCGCATTAAGAAACGTCAATGGAAGAGCCCTTAAAACCGATGCAATTGTTGACGCTAACTCGATCGCGAGTATATTACATCAAAAGTATTTGTTCTGCAACTGATGTGCTTGTTGTTGCTTTGTTTTAAATTCTATTAAAAATATAGAGAAATTTGATGAAAATTTGAAAAACATTACACAAATATTTATATGAATTTATCGTAAAAATCAACTTATCTATCATATGATATTTTTAATATTTTGCAATGCTATCTACAGCAAGCTACCAATTTCTAGATTCTGAAGTTTTTGATCTAAAAACCAATCTAAATCTGTTATTCGTCCTATTATTCAAAAACATTCTTGTGCAGCATAACATACACAGGAACAACGAAATTTTTGGTTTCTATTGCGTTAAGTCAGCAAATATTTCATTAATTTATCATATCATATTCAGAGATTTTGGAGCAATGTTTGAACGTATCGCAATAGCAGAACTCAGGAAAGAATATCCAATATTTTTACTAAATTTCTCATTTTCATTAAAAGCCCTATTTAAAATTAACAACTTCTCGAATTATATTTCAAACTAAGATGAAAAACAAACGGACCAATACTGTATTTGTTTTTTCAAATATAATTGAATCGAACGATATATTTTAATATTCTGTTGATACAAAAGCGTATTACAAATATATAATTATTGTTAGTTTATTAAATTTTCTTATTCTTCAGCTACGTTCTTTTTGTTTTGAACAATTCTCGCAGGTTGGTATAAATACATATATTGAAGTATTTTTTTGCACTTCATAAAAAGCATTCAAAACAGCTATCATCACGAAATTCGATAATTTCTTCTCGATTATCAATAAATTCTTATCGTTTTTCTAGATAATGGATGATTTTGAAAGTTCATATTAGAATTAATGCTTAATTGCAGCACTATTGTTATTTTATAAACGAATTATTGACAGAAAAATATTTTTATGAAATAGCAAAGTTCGCTTTCTTGTAAATGTAAATGCGCTCAGCGTATAAGAATGTGCATATGAGAGAATCTTCAGAAAAGTTCTTCGCTACAAAATCACTAAACTCTAACAATGTTGTTAATTTTTTGTGAAATTTTCAAAAAAGTTAATAGCTATATAGGAATATTTTTTGAATACGCAGTTAGAATAAACATTTCTTATGCTAAAAAATTATAATTAATTTTTTACATAACATTTAGAAAATGTAGATCAATTTTTAGTCTGTTAAAAAATTTCGTTATTACTTCTCAGCGAGGAATTCGATTTTCAGGCGTGCTGATTCTAGTTTTTCTTCGCAAATTTTTTTCAATTCAGAGCCTCTTTCGAAAGATTTCACAGCGTCATCAAGAAGCATTTTTCCTTCTTCTAGTTTCTTGACTATTCCTTCAAGCTCAATCATTGCCTGCTCAAATGTTATATCTTTTGTTTCCACTTTTCCCTCTTTTCATAACTTTTTCCATCGTTTCTAATAAACTCCCCCGCAAACACATCAAGTTAATTCAGGAAAATTATCACAGCTTTTCATAATTTTAACTATCCTCAGTAAGACATTGCTTTAGACGAACTTTCTCATTAAAAAAATCACTAAAGGGCAATTCCAATATTAAGTCTTTACAGCAAAACGCTTTCGTCGCAATAGCAGAACTAGCCGTAATAGCCATTAAAGAAGCCATCAATAAAATATTAGTTGCTTTTATAAATATACACATTATAAAATTTTTCAATAAATTCTCCAGTCATCACACAAAATTAATTCAGAAAAAGCTCGCGCAGTTTTTCATGATTTTTTACTCCTACTTCCAACAAACTCTTCTTTAAATGTAGCGAAGGCATTATCCAGTTCTAGACGTTTATTTAAATCGATTAGCAAATTATCAAGTAAGGCGTGTTTCAACTTTATTTTCTTTAATTTCGAAAGAGCATTTTCAATATCTTCGTTTGAAATCAATCCAATTGCTTCTTTGTAAAGAGTCTGGTCGTCAAGTGTTTTTTCTGGAACTTTAGAATCATCCTTAGGATTCTTAATTGTTATTGCGCTCATTATCTTCTCTTTAACAATGCGTGTTTGTTTTTCCCAAAAGCTTTCGTTAATAGAAGGACCAAACAGAGCCCTACCTTCGGCTATAATATCCTTTTTCAACGCTAAAATAGACTTCACATTTTCTGATTTTAATCTCAGTAATTCTTTCGTGCTTCCATATTTATTTATGTCTATTTTATTATCGTAAGCATTCAAGAACGCCTCAAATGGAGTCCCTTCTTTTATTATATTTTCAAACGCAACAATGAAATCAGACTCTTCTGAATTTAAGTTGTTAACAGATTCATCTTTATTTTTCTCAGAATTTATGTGAAACTCATTTTTTATTATTGACAAGTCCTTCTGAACAGCCGCTAAACTTGTGTAGATTTGAGGTAAACTATCCTTCATGATTTGTACATTATCTTTTGATTTTCCAAAGGATTCACCTATTTTTGCTATTTCCATGCGCAAATCATTGATTCTATTGTCTAGCGCTTGACTAAATTCTCTTATTTCGTCTATATTATGTTCCTGATATGAAACGAAACTCTTGACGACTATAACGACAGCTAATATAGATATAAGCGAGCTAAAAAAGATGACATAGCCCTGTTTCTTCCCAAACAAATCACGAAAAAAATCCGCAATGCCACACTTCTCCTTAATCTCTATTTCCTTTTTCTCCAAATCGATCACAATAGCCTCCTTTTCACTGTATAATTATAGTATAACACAAAAATTACTCATCGTCAAGATTATAAAAAACTTTTTGCACGTCGTCGTTTTCCTCCAAACAATCGATCAATTTCATTAAAGTTTCCTTCTGGTCCTGCAAGCACGGAACGAGAGACGCTGGCATCCAGACCAAAGACGAATCAATAGGGTCGCCGAACTTTTTTATAAAATCATCTCTTATAGCGGAAAAATTTTCAACACTAGTGATTATCTCGATATATCCATCGCCAAGTTGATTGACGTTTTCGGCTCCAACGTCAATAGAGAAATCAAAAGCTGTATCGAACCCCCCAGGAAGATTTTTGTAGACCATGTGGCCTATCTTATCGAACAAAAATGAGACGCTGCCGGTTTCTCCCAAATTACCGCCGAATTTAGCAAAAAGTGATCTGACTTCAGAAGCAGTTCTGTTTCTATTATCGGTCAAAGCCTCGACGATAACGGCCACACCACACGGTCCATATCCTTCGTAACGAACCTCTTCATAGTTACTAGAAGCATCTGCCCCCAAGGCTTTTGTCAGTGCACGGTCTATGTTATCTTTTGGCATATTGTTTTCTCTAGCAACTGCCAACACTGCGCGTAGCCTCGGATTTGAGCTCGCCTCTTGCCCGCCTATCTTTGCGGAAACAGTGATCTCACGAGCAATTTTCGCAAAAAGTCTCGCTTTTTTTGCATCCTGCGCCCCCTTCCGATACATTATATTCTTAAATTGTGAATGCCCTGACATATCAAAAACAACCGAAACCCACTCCTTACTTTAATTCTAGCAAATATCCAACTGATATTCCATCGCTAACAGAAATTGATAACATCTGCCTCAATACAAATTATGTTTAGTTTTATGTCGCATTTTTCTATTCTTCTTTTTTCGCTTATATTTTGAATTCGTTTCCTGTGTATCATTTGCTAGTTATTCAAGTTATATAATGCTTTGTTGATGGGTGGAAATTTTTAATATATTTGCTTGCGCGTTTCCAATATAAAAATTTTATCGCTATTGTTGACGAATTAATATAGTCCAATAATTTTTCTTTATTTTCAGAGCTTGCGTAGTAGTCGTGAATCATCCGCTAATCTCATTATTTTACGAAAAGTTTTCAATTGCAAGCAATGATGTTTTTTTGTTGTGGTTACAGAATGAATCGGCCGTAATTTTGCGTAGAACTCAATTCATATTGTTTTTAAGGACTCGCTCTGCGCTAGTCGATTAGTCTTTAGAGCGCTTTCCTTTACTATAAATGATTATGTGTTTTAAAGCAAAGATTACAAGCATAAAAATTGCTGTGACCTCATTTAAAAGAGTCAAAAACGAATGTTTATTTTGATTTTCAATGAATTTCGATTAGCCGCTCAGTAAAAGTTGCGTTGAAAAAGGATAATTTGCGATAATCTGTCTTCGATTTTTTTACAAATTCGAAGCCTATTGTTACTTAAGCTATAAAAATAAAAAATATAATAAAATTCTTTAATTGCCTACGAATTCTTTTTCCAATTTTAAAAATCACTTATATACGATATATTTATCATTACTAAATGTTCCAGATTCATGAATTTATTTTGCCTCTTTTTTTTACATTCTTTAAACAACTTTTCTTTTTGTTCTTTAATTTTCGACTGAGGTGAATTTATCTTGTTAATAACACTTTTTACATGGCAAAGCAGAGGAAAATTGTAAAAATTTTGAAGTTTTGTTTTGTATAGTTTAACGATTTTTTCTAATAAAGATAATGAAGCGGAAAAGTTTTATTTTCTAAATATTTTCCTAACGTTGACTTAATGTTATCAAACTCTTCCGCGAAGTTACATATTTATCGTTTGATAAAGTTTATCATAGAGAAGCGAGAAACGCTGTAGATTGGTGTAGTGATAGTGAGCTGTTATAATCGAGAACAATGATATAAAGCTCACTATTCATAACTTTACTAAAATAATAAAAGCAAACCAGCAATAGAATATCCTAATATAAAAAAGAATGTTTTATGGTAATTATGGAATAATAGCTATTTTGTGAAAGCTTTCAAAAATGTTAGTGACACTATAATAAGAAAGTATATACAAGTCAATTGCAAAATATTGGTAAATACTAATGAACTTCTTGCGAACCTCTTCTTGATTTAAAACTCTGCCGCTTACGGCAGAGCGTCTCACCAGAACCGTAATCTAGTTAATCCCAAAGAAAAAGCTACGCTCTAAAATTAACTATTTAATTTTTGATGTAGTCAAATAAATACTTCTCTCTTTGAAATGTAAATATGAGCAGAATATTTTGTGGAAACTACCGTAACTATTGAGTTTATAGATATATTGACTTAAAAATATTTTTGTGATAGTAGTGAAAATTAACGGAATATTAACGCAAATGTGATATGCATAAGCTTATGCTTAAAGCATAAATTGGAAGGAGTAAGTCCACTATAGGGAGGGAGTCCTTTAACACAAAAACATTAACATTAAGAAATGTGTTAACAGAACTTTGAATTTCCTGTGAAAAAAAATGATCTTGAAAAGAAAAACTCGTCATGTTTAACTATTTGGTAGCGTTATGCATAAACTCCTAAATATAAATGGTAAATATCCCGCCGCTCTATTTTATGAAAACTGTCTAAAATGTTAACGATACTATAATAAAAAAAGTATACGCAGAATTAATTACAAGAAATGGATAAATATGAATGAGTTTCTTCTGATTTTCTGCTTGGTTTAAAACTCTGTCGCTTGCACATTAGTGGGTTATCAAAACAGTAACTGGTTGGTTATCCCAAAAATTTATCGAATATTTCACCTAAAATCCTCGCTACTCTATGAAATCCATTTCCTTTAATGTATAGAGTTAGCGGCAACACTTCTCTTTATTGTTCTATACTTTGCGCGATTATCTTCTAAACTCTGAAAACGATTGCTATATTTGCATGCCTACAAACACAGCTCACAAATATGCCCAACATCTTACTATATTATAACGCCCAGTAACCAGTTGTCAAACACTGATTATAAATTGAAGAAACCTTATCTTTTACCAAAGAAGAAATTGGAAAGAATCGTTGTTCTTTCTTATGAATTTATCCCGCACCCATGGATAGCTGCTTGTGAAATTATTGATTGCTTAGAGCGACTTTACGGTGGAGCATTTACGGATGAATTCTGGTTTCTAAATTCACAGTTCATATCTGGCTATAAAAAGATAGAAGAATGGGATGAATGTGCAAAAACAGTTGATGAACGCATTGAACGATATAGGCAAAAACGAGACTATTCGTTTGATAATTGCCACTATGAAAGACACCAAGAAGTGGCTTGGCAACCAATCACTGTTTTGATAAACAACTCATGTGCAATAGATAGAGTTTTAAATCAATAAAACGTTCCTATGTTTTATCCATTTATTGTAATTGAGTTTACATACTTTTTATATCATGATGTTCTCATGTTTTTTATTATCTGCTTAAAAAATTATTAACAACTTTTTTCACAGGAAATTCACAGGTTTGTTAATACTTTCTTAATGTTTTTATGGCAAAGGACTCATCCATAACCACATCACTCATCGGAGACTACCTAACGCCTTCCCTTTGTGCTTTAAGCATAAGTAGTATGCTAGGTTAATTTTTACTACTATCATAAAAATATTTATTCGGCAATTATAGTGGGCAACAAGCTCACGAAATAGTTACTAACCTATAATGAATGGATTTTTTGATCAAATCTTGATAAATTTATCAAAGTCGTATAGTTGACACTCCTTTAAGCTGCATGATGTCATATAGATATCAGCAGGGTTTTGCTTAGGTTTTTCAAAAAATTTAATCAAAAAAAATTCATATTAAAAAAGGAGAAACAAGATGAATATTTTATCGAAATTAACCGAAAAAATGATTATGCTAGAAACGAACAGTGCATAACCAAACAGCTACGAGAAGTTCAAGGAATGCTTCGAAACAAGAGCTTATGTGAACACTATGCCTTATGATTCTAATATAGTAAATATGTTCGAATTAATCATACTCAAACCACCAAACCAATTTCTCTGCTATAAAATGGAAAAACAATATATGCTAAATCAAATCACAACTCAAATCTCTCAGTAATAAATTTTTGAAGAGAACAGTGAAACGGTGTTAGTAAAGTTCAGTTATGGTTTTGATGAACCACTCATCAGGAAGAGATTCAGAATAAGCTTACTCATATTTATCCATCTTTTATAATTGATTTTGCGCATACTTTATTAGTATGGTATCGCTAATATTTCCAAGAGCTTCCGCAAATAGTTTTTGTCACATAATTTCCAACACAATAAGGCATTTTTTTGCCAATTTGTATCATTAGCAATTTTTCTTTCTGTAGGATCAGCTATATTGAAAAAAATCAATTTGGGAAAGTAAATTGAAAGTAGGTTGAATTTCTCCATTAATTTCAGAAAATGGTTTGTCGCTATAATACATAAGCGGAAGCCCAAAGACGAACACATTTATTGTAAAGATTCAGTAACGAAACCCGAGAAGAGCCGCTATTAGTGTTTTTGAAATGCTGGAAATGGTGTATAATGCGTTGGTTAAGTGAGTTTTGGTGTTCTGAATGTTTAATCGTCTTTTAGGCTTTCTTTCGACAGACATGGCAATTGATTTGGGAACGGCAAACACGCTTGTTTATGTCAATGGGAAGGGCGTTGTTTTGAATGAGCCGTCGGTCGTTGCCGTCGCCAACCTAAACAACAAACAGACAGTTTTAGCCGTTGGAAATGAGGCGAAGCAGATGCTCGGGCGTACACCAGGGCACATCAAAGCCATACGACCTCTTCGAGATGGAGTAATTGCCGATTTCGAGATAGCTGAAGCAATGATTAAATATTTCATCAAAAAAGTGCACAATCGCGGTGTTTTAACTGCTCCTCGTATTGTCATTTGCGTTCCATATGGAGCTACGGCCGTGGAGCGACGCGCTATTCAGGAAGCCGCAGAGGGGGCAGGCGCTAGAGAAGTTTTTCTCATCGAGGAACCAATGGCTGCCGCTATAGGCGCCGGTCTTCCGATAATTGAACCTATTGGATCGATTGTCGTCGATATAGGCGGCGGGACGACTGAAGTCGCTGTCATATCACTAGGGGGCATCGTTTATGCTGCGTCTCTTCGAGTTGGCGGGGATAAAATGGACGAAGAAATTGCGTCCTATATTCGAAAGAATTTTAACATTTTGATTGGCGAGTCTTCGGCGGAGAAAATCAAGAAGGAAATAGGCTCGGCGCTATGTTTGCAATCGAGCAAAGATGTCAAGATGATTATCAAGGGCAGGAGCCTTATAGATGGCAATCCTAGAAACTTTGAGATTACGCAAAAGCACATCGCAGAAGCACTACGCGAACCCGTCAGAGCGATTGCTAACGGCGTTAAAGAAGCCCTCGAATTAACGCCTCCGGAGCTAGTTTCCGACATTATCGACAGAGGAATCATCATTACTGGCGGAGGGGCTCTTCTCCCTTGCATCGGAACTGTTATCAATAACGTGACGGAAGTCGAAACGAAAATCGCGGATAACCCATTGCACTGCGTCGTCTTAGGCACTGGCCACGCCCTAGCCCAAGCCAGCAAAACAACATCAATACTGCTGAAAAGCTGCTGAAATCTCGTTTTGCATTTATAGAAATTCAAATTTTGGATAAAATAAGTCGTTTAATAATAGTTAATGTGGACAACACTAGTTTTATTGTTTAAAAATGTATTAACTCTTTTAATTGTGAAATCTATAAACTCTTTAGAATAAATATCTAGCTTTTTCCATTTATACAAAAAGGTAGTCTTGGCTTCTTATTTCTGTCAGAAATTAAAAACACATTTCTATTATGGGGCGCTTCCATATCTACATTTTGTGCGGTTTAAATCATGAAAACTTTTATGAGTTGTAAAACGACTTTTCATTTAATAGTTGAAATTTAGATTAAAAGTAAAAATATTATTTCGTGTAATAATAATGTATTATTAAAATTCAAAAATTATGCTTTATTTGAAATAAAAATTAAAAACAGCCGGTTTCCATTAGCTAATGATGTTCTTAACTATGGCTTCTTAGTTGTTGGCTGTTATATTTAAATTCACAGAAGCTCCGAGATCAAGAACAGCATACATAAACCAAGCAGCAACATTACTATGAAGAGCAGCAGACGTCAATATATCAAAAGTTCGCCAATCAGCGGAAATACTAACCATTGCTAGCTGCAAATTAAACTGCAGACAGACTTATATCTATATTCCTGCGCGTTAAATTATGAAAAATTTCATGACTTGCAAGACTACATTTCTTTATTGAAATAAGAAGATTATCAGTATTTTTATTTAGAGTAAGACATGAAAAGTAGCGTTATTTTTACATGTGGCCTCCTATACAACAATACTAAAAAAGCGTATCTAAGCTACGCGCAAAAATATCGTAACCTACTATAGTAGTCAACATTTATTAAGAAATTAAATTTTATAGTTTCAACTAAATGATAACTGGAGTTATTTATTTCTTAAATATATTGTTGACATTTAGACAATATTGTTTGTTATTTAAAATGCGAGACAGTATTGTTCTTCTTCGGCGGAATAATAACCAATGTTTATCATTACTAATTTATTCTGTAAAATATATTATAATTTATAAGAGTATTATATAGTAAATTCCTATTTGCTGTGACGAATTATTTCTCATAAATTCAATGTTTTCAAGATTAAGAAGAAAGATTACAATTTCATTATCAAATCATAGCGTATATTGAACAATTTTTTATCGTGAGTCGCTAACAACAACACATAACTTAAATAATAAACCATGCACTTAAATCAAGATGCGCTCTTTAATGAGAGCGCATTTCGGGCTACATTTTCCAGTATGGAGGCTGAAATTGAGTTGGCGCTTGGAATGGCTGCTGCGCGCCTTGGAATGGTTGTTGAAATTGAGATTGTAATTGCGGAGCAGGAGCCTGAAACTGCTGAGTAGCTGTGGCTTGGAACGGTGGTTGCGCCCCACCTGGATATGGTGACTGAGCAGGCACTTGGAACGGTTGTGTGGCTCCTGGATATGGCGGCTGGAATGGCTGAGCGTTTGGAGCGGCAAATGCCGGAATCGGAGCTGCTTGAGCTGTTTCAGGCAAAAGTAAGCCATCTGTCAAAAAATCATCTGGAGTTGTTTTCAACATTGCATTGATGTTTTGAATTGTTGGCGGCGTGATAGGATTTCGAGCCAAAGAAAGAAGAGAAACGGCACCGCAATTCTTAGTGAGCGCGCTAATAAGAGACGAAACTCCTTGATCTGTTATTTGAGCGTTATCAAAAATAATGTATTCCAGCATAGGGAAACTTGGCAGATATCCAATAAGAATCGTTGCAGCATTGTCGCCGAGAGCCATTCCTTCAAATGAAAGCGCCTTGAAAATAGCTGGACAGGATTTCAACGTTTCAAAAAGTGCTTGCAGACCTTCTATTGTGATGTTAGCAGGCAGTTTCACGAAAAGATTTACATAGCCAGCATTGTCGTATAGCTCCTTTATTTTGGTGCAAATATACAAAACAACATTAGGATCCGAGCAATTGATATGAGAAATAGACAAAAATTGTGGCTGGCTGGCTAAAAGGTTATCTATTTGGTCTTTTATCACAGGATCTATAGGAGGATATGGTTGAACAACGCTTTGGACAACTTGCGTAATACCATTAGCAACATCTTTGGCTCCTTTGCTGATACCTGCCGCGAAATTTGTTACAGCTTGGTTAGCGGCAGCTTTAACTGAATTTTTCGCCTCGTTCGCAGATTTTGTCACATCATTCTTAATTTGAGTTGCCGCGTTTTTAAACGACGATAATATTCCTCCAAGTGCGAAAGCGTCGGAAGTCAATCCGAGCGCGAAAATAGTGCAAGAAAAAATAGCTAAAATTCTCATAAATAATTTACCATAAATTCAACCCCGTATATTTTTATCTTATACTGAATAAGTTAATTTTTTATTAATTTAGCAAAGAATTTTTTTACTTGACAAAGATTATATATTTGTGAGAAACTAAAATTGTGTTTCGGTTGTTCTGTTGTTTGGAATTATGCAGGAAGAAAATCGTGTTGATGAGCAGGAGCAAAAGCAAGATGAGAGCACCAAGGCCGATGATCTTGAGGCGAAGGTTGTTGAGTTGGAAGACAAATTGCTGAGAGCAGCTGCGGAATGTTTGAATATCAGGCGGTGTTGCGAGAAGGAAAAGGCTGATATTTCGTGGAGTTGCGTGGCTGATTTTGCAAGGGATTTGTTGCGCGTTAGGGATGCTTTGTCTTTGGCAGTTGCGACTGACAATTCGAATCACCCTGTTGTTGAGGGCGTTAAGTTGACCTTGAATATGATGGACAGCGTTTTTGCGAATTATGGCGTGAAAATGATTGAGTCTAAAGACCGCGAATTTGATCCAAATCTGCACCAGGCTATGGAAGAAATTGAGGATTCTGAAGCGGTTCCTGGAACAATTGTCAAAGTTTTGCAGGATGGCTTTTTGATTAAAGAGCGTTTGTTGCGGCCTTCTCTGGTTGGCGTGACGAAGAAATGCGGCTAATTCTTCGAAACACGCTTATCGGACGGAAAGAAGAATTTCGCCCTATTGACGATAATAACGTCCGGATGTATGCTTGTGGACCGACGGTCTATGGCAGGGCGCATCTTGGAAACGCTAGGGCAGCTGTTGTTTTTGATGTTTTGTATAGGATTTTAAAGAGTTTGTATCCGAATGTGACGTATGTTCGCAACATAACAGATGTTGATGACAAAATATATAATGCGGCTTTTGAGCGCGGAATTAGTCTTGAGCAATTGACGGAAGAAAATATCAAGTTTTTTCATGAAGATCTTGGTAAGCTAAATGTTCTGCCTGTCGATATTGAGCCGAAAGCGACACACAATATTGAAGACATGCTAGCGAGCATAAAGAAATTGGTTGACAGAGGAAACGCTTATATTGCTGACGAACATGTTTATTTTGATGTTTCGTCAATTGAAAATTATGGCGCGCTTTCTCGGAAAAATATTGACGAGTTACAAAATGGAGCGAGAATAGAGGTCTCGCAAGCGAAGAAAAATCCGATGGATTTTGTTTTGTGGAAGCCAGTTGACGAGAAGTTCAATTTCGGCTGGGACAGCTGTTTTGGCAAAGGTCGCCCTGGCTGGCATATCGAATGTTCCGTCATGGCGCATAAATTTTTAGGCGAAATTTTCGATATTCACGGCGGCGGCATTGACCTGCTTTTCCCTCATCATGAGAACGAACTCGCACAATCTCGCGCGCTCACTGGCCAAAAAAACATGGCGAATTATTGGGTTCATAACGGTCACCTGAATATCGACAACATCAAAATGTCGAAATCGCTCGGGAATTGCTGTTTTGTTAACGATATCCTTGCCAAACACGATGGCGAAACTGTCCGCCTGGCGCTGCTATTGACACAATATTCTTCTCCCTTGAATTTCTCTGAAGACCTGTTAACTCAGGCGAATAACTTGCTAAGCAAATGGTATAAGGCGCTTCAACACATTGAGTTTGCTGAATCTGAGTGCCTTGACGAAAATGTTTGGGCTGCTATGTTGGACGACATGAACACACCAAAAGCTATATCTTTATTGTGCGAAATGGTTGAGAAAATAAATAAAGGAGAGGTTAAATTGGCGGGCATTTTTATGAATACTTGCCGAACGCTGATTGGTATTATGATGAAGAATCCGAAAGATTGTTTTTGTTCTGCGAGCACTGAAAAAAAGGACTGGATTCTTGAACAAATTGACAAACGCAAACAGGCGAAAACCATTGGCGACTATTCCTTAGCCGACAAAATTCGCTTGGAATTATTGGACGACGGAATCATTATTGAAGACTCAAAAGATGGGACGACTTGGAAAAGTAAATTCTAAGATTCTATCTCTTTTCATAATTTCATTCTTCGGAACAGGGCTTATTTCCAAAAAAATGCCAGGAACCGTTGGTTCGATTTTTGCGTTTTTCATCGCAGTTTTATTTTTGAACATTCCAGAAATACTCCTCCCCTGCTCTGTTTTTTTATTTTTTATTGGGGCCTTCTTTTGCGATTACTATATAAGAATAAAAGGATTCGAAGAAAGCAGAGATCCGGCTTATGTCGTTATAGACGAAGCATGCGGGGTATTTTTAGGGGCATATTTATTAAAATTATTCGGAAATTTATCAATAATTGCCTTGTTTTTTAATCTAATTTTATTCAGAATTTTCGATATATTCAAGCCGTTTCCTATAAAAAACATTGAAAGTTATATGAAAAAAAACAACAAAACTATGGCTTTTGGAATAATGTTTGATGATGTATTGGCGGCCTTTTTGGCTGCTACGATTCAGATAGTTGTTTTAAAATTAGTAAAATTGTAGTATAATACTGCTTATTTCCATGAAATTTATTATGAAATGAACAAGATAAAGATTTTGGATGAGGATATCGTCAATCAAATAGCGGCTGGTGAAATCGTTGAGAGGCCGGGATCGGCGTTGAAAGAAATTGTCGAAAATTCTATCGATTCTGGGTCGAAGAATATCGATATTTTTCTGAAAAATGGCGGCAAATCGAAGATAGTCGTTGAGGATGACGGAGAAGGCCTTTCCATCGATGAGCTGCATATGTGCATCAAGCGGCATGCGACATCGAAGCTGACCGACATAAACCTGTTCAATATTAGGAGTTTCGGGTTCCGCGGAGAGGCGCTGCCATCGATCGCAGCCGTCAGCAATTTTATGATCGAATCGAAAGGCCACGGGATTGCAGTCAAATTTTCGAAGGAGTCGGATATTTTTCCATCGCCCATCAAAGGCACGAAAGTGACTGTAGAAGACTTGTTTTCGGCCATTCCTGTTCGAATGAAATTCTTGAAATCAACCGCTACTGAATTTACAAATTGTTTAAATATTATCGAAAATTTTGCATTAACTATCCCAAATGTGAATTTCTCGCTTTCGACGGATGAGAATCAGATAATTTCATTTGCTGATGATTCTTTGGAACAACGTATTTCTGTGGTTTTCGGAAAAAAGCTGTTCGAAAACGCAATATATTTTGAGGAGAGTGACGACAAAATGAGGATTTCCGGATATTTGTTTCATCCAATTGACAACAGATATTCCCAGTCATTTCAGAAAATTTTTGTGAACAGGCGTTATGTGAAAGACAAGGTCGTGTCGACAGCGTTGAAGAACGCCTATAAGGATTTGATTCCGAATGGGAGATATGCGATAGCGATAATTTTCATAGAAATTGATCCATTTTATGTCGACGCAAATATCTCGCCGACAAAGTCTGAGGTGCGCTTCAGAGACGCCGCCTACACGCAAAAATTCTTGACAACAAGCATATCTAAACACCTAAAAGATTTTGATAGAGTTTTAATAAATTTTGATATACCAATAGCCGAAAAATCACACGAACAAGTTGAGCTAGTTCAGCATGAGAAGCAAAATATTGATGAAAAATTTATAAAATTTTTAGATAAAAAACCGGTGTTTAATGAAACAAATTTTCCTATATTCACATCTAGTGTCGCGCCTAAAATTGAACTTGAGGAAATAACAAAAATAGTTCAAATAAAAGATAAATTTTTTGGAAATGCAAGATGTCAGGTGTTCAATTCTTATATAATATCGGAGCGGAACAACGAGCTCGTGATCATAGATCAGCATGCTGTTCATGAAAAGATAACGCAGACAAAAATGCTGAAGGAAATTAATGCAAAAAATAAGCAATTTTTATTAAAATTTGAGGTTTTAGAACTTAATGAAAAAAAGCTGAACAAGGAAGTTTTTGATATATTAAAAGAGTGTGGTTTTGCTATAACATTAGAAAAAAATTTAATAAAAGTGTCTGCAATTCCTGCAATTTTGACTCAAAAAGAAGCAATGGATTTTTTGGATGATATCTTGATTTCTGAGGAAATTTTGGAGAATGAAATGACTACGATCGATGTTATAAAACATAAAATTGCTGATAAAGCGTGTCATAATAGCATAAGGTTTGGCAGGAAATTGTCGGTTGAGGAGATGACAAAAATGCTCGAGCAAATGGAGGAAACTGAATCTATTCACCAGTGCAACCACCATCGGCCGGCATTCGTTGTTATCTCGAAATCGCAGCTGGAAAAGATGTTCGAGCGTTAATGAAAAGCATTTTGAATCTTGAAAATTTGACCATTTCTCTGCCGCATAAACTTTGCTTTGAGGATTTCTCAACAACAGTTTATTATGGCGAGAAAATAGCAGTCATTGGCAGAAATGGCAGCGGTAAGTCTAGCCTGCTGAGAATGATCGCGAATATCGCAAATGATGCTTCGTGCAGTCACGTTACGCAGGTCATTGAAGGGTTTTCAGAGAGAAGTGGCGGTGAGCGATTTAACGAATCTCTGTCCGAGGCTCTTGGCCAAAATCCTGACGTTCTGCTGCTCGACGAGCCGACGAATCACCTTGACATTCGCAATCGAAAAAGCCTAATCAGAATGCTTCAAAATTATCACGGAACACTGATTATAGCAACGCATGACACTGAGATTTTGAGGAATTGTATTGATAAAATTTGGCACATAGATAATGAAAAAATCGAGATAATTTGCGCAAAATTTGATGATTATATGAATGAGCTTTCAGCAAAAAGGAATGCTGTTTTGAGGCAGATAGAATTGCTGAACACGAAGAAAAAAGCTATGCAGCAGAGCATGCTGAAGGAACAAGAACGCTCCGCGAAGAGCGCAGCAAGCGGAAAGAAAAAGCTGGAAAACAAGCGCTGGCTGAATGCTGTTTTCGACCTGAAAGCTATGGGCGCAGAAAAGGCTCACGGAAGCAAAATGAAGGATATCGACGCGAAGAAAAGCGCGCTGTCCGATCAGCTTGAAGGCATGAGAACTTCGGAAATTATTGTTCCAAAATTCTCTCTTCCATGCGCTGATAGCGGCAAAAAAATGCTGATTTCCATAAGAGAGGCAAGCGTTGGCTATGCAGGAAAAACGATTTTGAATAACATAAATTTTTCGGTTATGTCTGGCGAACGCTTGGCGATAACAGGAAACAATGGCAGTGGAAAAAGCACGATCATAAAAGCAATTATAGGTGCTTCAACTATAGAAAAATCAGGCGATTGGAACATTTTAAACAAGAAAGATATTGGCTATTTGGATCAATTTTATCAAACGCTTGATCAGGAGAAATCAGCGCTCGAAACTATAGTCGAGGCCGCGCCAAATTGGACGCACGCCGACATCAGAAAGCATCTGAATGATTTTTTGTTCAGAAAACCGGAAGAGGTTGAAACCAAGGCGAAAAACCTGTCTGGCGGTGAAAAAGCGCGGCTCTCTCTAGCGCTTCTTTCTGTCCAAACGCCAAAGCTTTTGCTTCTGGATGAGCTCACGAACAACATAGACATGGAGACGAAAAATCATATAATAGAGGTGTTGAAAGCCTATCCTGGAACCATGATCGTCGTTTCGCACGACATCGATTTTTTAAACGAAATTGGAATAGACAAGTTTTATGAAATTTAACAAAAGCGCGGCACACAGAGTCATAGACAGTTCGTTTTCGAGCATTTTGAGGATATCTGTTCCTATGGTTTTGACTGCGTTATCAGCGAATTTGATGTTATTCGTGGACAGGGCAATTCTCGCAAGCCACTCTCTGGAAGCGATGTATGCGGCAATGGTTTCCGGAACTTTTGTTGCAATTTTCACATGGATGCTCGTTGGAATAGCGACCACAGCGGAAGTCTTTGTTGGCAAATTGAATGGCGAAAAACAATATGACAAGTTGGCCGCACCTGTTTGGCAAATGGTGTATATGTCTCTCATTTCGTCCGTCATTTTACTGCCAATCGGATATTACTCGGAATACATAAATTTTCTTCCAGACTATGCGCTAAAGGAGGGCGTCGATTATCAACGGCTTCTTTTTTATTTTGGCTTTTTACCTAGCTTAATCGCTGGCTTGTCAGCATTTTTCATAGGGCAAGGCAAGACAAAAATCATAACGGCGACAGTCCTCGGCGGAAATTTGATAAACGCAGTTTTGTCTTATATTTTCGTGATGAATCTCCAAATGGGCTGCAGCGGAGCGGCATGGGGGACTGTTATTTCCCAAATCATTCAAGTTTTTATATTGGCAACTATTTTTTTGAACAAGAGCAATAGATTGATATTTAAAACGTTGGAAAACCGAGCGTTCAACTTCAAATCTATGCTCAAACATTTCAAAGTCGGCACACCAATTTCACTCGGCCACCTCTTCTCAATACTAGTTTGGTTTTTGATCCTTGTTATCATGGGAAATGTATCGAAAAGTCTAGGAGTAATATGGAGCATCGGCACTAATCTTTATATCTTGACCTCGTTTTTCTCTGAAGGATTGAGCAAGGCGATAGCAGCTATTGCGTCAAACATGATCGGAAGCAAGGATTTCGACTCGATAAAGAAAGTGTATAAACGGTTCGTTTTTCTGACGCTTTCATTTGTTGCTCTCTGCTCAATCCCTCTGGTATTTTTTCCTGAGAGCGTTTTTAACGTGTTGAATTTGATGAAGCATAATATAAGCGGGTTCAAAGAGGATTTGTTTGCTTTATTCAACCTAAACCTAGTGATAATGCCTTTGGAAATGCTCGAATCAGTAACAATGGGCGTCCTCATGGCAAGGTTAGACACAAAATTCCCACTGCTTGTCTCGCAAACCTGCCTCTGGGGCCTCCTCGTCACCCCAACATTCATGCTGTATAAACTCAACCAACTCTCAAACGTCAAAACAATCTACGCCCTAATGTGCCTCTGCTACTCCATAAGCCTCAGCATTATCTATAGAAGATATAAAAAACAAAAATGGTGAAGATAGAGCGCAATACGTCAAACGTTATTTTTATTATAACTAAGAAGCGATGCAATTAAGGATTACTTTCCAGTGTAATAGCTGAAACTACTATTACAATCGGTAATTGTAAGACATTATATGGGATTGATTGCTGTATTTGCTTTTTGTCCGCCAGAGTTGGTCCAATGCGGCTGTTATTAAATATGTTGCTGAAAATCAGTGGAAATTTGTCTTGTGTTGAAAATGCCCAATAATGCGCTGTTAATGGTAGCGGTAGTTTTTTATTGCTTGTTATCGTTGTTTGATGAAACACTACAGGTGAAAAAAGACTATTTAATGGGTTGGGCGGCATTCCTGCTATTGTTCTGTTGCTCGGGAATGTGAACTTGTTACCGTTTCTTTTAGTGGGAGCATTGCTGGAATTACTATAACTGATGCTGTTCCTAATGATTCAAATTGGTCTAATTGTACACCTAGTCGGAACGCATATGTCGATAACCTGACTGACAATAATTGAATTAGGATAGAATTAATGCTATTGCGGTGAATTTGTGCATATGAAAAATATGACGCTTACTTCGTGTTGCCGGTGAAAATGCTGTCCATACTGAATTTGCTTCAAATTTTCTATCCATTTCTGGCTCGGATTTCTCTGCTTAAGTGGAGATCCGACTCATCTTGAATTAATTTTTGAAAACTATGCGAATTCCGCTTTAGTGGAATTTTGCGAAGAGTTGGCTAAGTGGTTTGCTGATAGCAATTGATTTTCTGCTTCGTATGATCGTTGGATTGTTAATATTCATTCTGCGTTTGGACCTCTTATCACTCTTTGACTGGGTCCGATCTTAAGACGGCTTTACTCGTTTGGACGCTGTTCCTGTTGAAGCTATAATGACTAGATTCGTATAAAATAATGAGTATGCTTTTGGGAATCTTTTTGGCGAGGTTTTGATGCTATTCCTGCTACTTCTGATGCAAATATTAGTGTTGATTTGGCTCGGAACCCAGACGGTTTAAAGGTTTTAACTTGGGCATACTCTGTTGTTGCTACTGTGAATGAGTTTTCTACTTCATCTACTGCTCTTGGTGCTACTTCTGATTTTGCTGTTGATTTTTCTTAATTCTTGCTTTCTTTCATATATTTATATGAAAATATTGACGGTTTAATCTGTGGGCTCTTTGGTTTGAAAGTTGTTCCGCTCTCTCGAAGTTGAACGATTCCAATCAGGAAGCTGAGGTTATTGATTCTGCTTCCAATTTAACTAAACAGGCTTTTGAATTACGATCTAAAGACATAGCTAGAAAACTGATTTATAAAATTGATGATGCTCTCTCGCGAATCAAAGAAGACCTTATTGTATTGCGAAGAAGCTGGTATTCCGATCTGATTCGATCGTTTAAATGCAAGACTGGTCGGCTCTCTTTGTATTGAAGCTCAAAAAAAGCATGAAAAAATGGAAAATGATAATTAAGTGACTAAAAAGTGTTGTTCCGTTGCTATCATTGGACAGCCAAACGCTGTTTTTTTAGAGCATGGTGAATTTACAAATGGAAGAAACGAGTAGCTGATAAAATGATTAACGATTATATTACGTAAAATTTTGAAGATTTTGTATGCTTTTAGCGAAGAATTTGACACGTGTATGAAATATGTGAATTCGTTAAAATTATATTAAGCAAAAATTCTATACTAGAACATAATGCGATGAGAAAATTGGCTCAATTCTATGTTGTGATAAATGAAGTCTTGTTTTACAGGCATAGGTTCGAGTAATATTTGAGTTAAGAGCCTCATAATAATAAAGAGTCATTATTTTTATAGTGGTAATGTTATCACTTATAATTATGACATATTTCAAATAAATTACATGTTAATTAGCAATAATCTTTTTTATCAAAGCGAAGCGAAAAATGCTGTCGTTTGCGGCGGTGATGATGAGCAGTTATAGCTCGAGAACAACGAGATAAATATAGATATCCATAACTTGGAGATTCAAAGAAACACTAATTATGTTGTTAGAATTATGTAGCTTATAGAACAAGTTGTTCATATAAATATGATAGTAACGAAGCGAGCCGAAAGTATCTACATCTCATATCATGCAGATAGTAAAAAGCATATCAGCAAGAGAACATTCTTCTTGATTTAAAACTCTGTAGATTGCCCATGAGTAGCTTACCAAAACCATAACTAGTTGATAATCCAAGCACTTTTTAACCAAATATCACGATTCCTCCAAGAAACTTGTTTTTGATTTGAGTTGGGAACTAGCTTGGCAAAATCTGTTTGGTGGTTTTAAGTATGATCAACTCGAACATATTTCCAAGCTAAGCAGAACATTGCATAGCTGTTACAGAGGCTCTTGTTTCATTGAAAATTGGCAAGCCGGCGGCCTTGCTGGCAAAATGCCAGCTGCGGGCTCGCAAAGGGCCGCGGGCAGCTAAAGCTGCCCAGGCCGCCGCTTGCCAATTTGACAAACTCAAGCTACAGCTTGAGTTTGACTTCATTAGAACTGCGCGAATTCAACACTTGCTTGGGGCAATAATGAATAGCGGATTATTCACTTTTTCCTCCAAATAATTTCATGAAATAGATAGTGTTTTGTAAGAATTTATTGCAATAGCCCCTCACACCATTTGCCATCTGAAGAAGAGCCAGCTGAATATCTTTCGGCACATTCTCTGGATCATCGCAAACGCCTGCTATGTATTCAATTTCAACAGGAAGCTCTACTTTTGCATTCTTATCAGAACAAACCTCAACAACTGGTTGCACAGGAAGGCATAGCTTCGAAGAATAATCATCACAAACATATCTATACTTCTTCTTTAAAATCGATTTACCTGTTTCGTTCTCGAAAGTTTCAGTAGCTATATCGATAATTCTAGACAAATACTCGTCTTCTAAATTCGTCTTTAGTCTCAAATTACACTTTAAAACAGCAATATCTAACGCTCTAAATTGCGATTTTTCTATAATTGTATTCATTTTCTTTCTCCTTTTACTAAAGCGTAGTAAAAATCAACATAAGCTTATGCTTAAAGCGTAAATGGAAGGAGTTAGGTACTCTCCGAGGAGTGATGGAGTCCTTTACCATAAAAATATTAAGAAAGTGTTAACAGAACTGTGAATTTCCTGTGAAAAATATGGATTAATAAATATGGGTGGTAATTATAAACAAAATCTATTGCGGAAATATTAGTGATACTATAATAACAAAGTATATGCAAAATCAAGTTGTTTTAAAAGTCTGTTGCTTACGAATGAGTGGCTTATATTATGAATAATGTTATATTTGAAAAATAAGAAAAATTATAGTTTAAAGATCACCGACTAGAGTATATTATAAAATTCATTGTGGAATAGCATCATTATAGCAAAATACTTTGAGCTCATCTTACATTCCTTTCGCGCAGACTTACATTTTGTCACAATTCTCAAATGCTTTTAGCGCGCAAAACCACTATGCGCTCATTTCACCGTCAGTTCGTTTCACTGCGCATAATAAATGTATGTTCTGGTTATGATTCTGCGTATTCTGTGCAGAGTTTTGAGATCGTCTATGGGCCCACTTTGCCTTTAGACTAGCGAACTTTCGTGGCAATTCTAGGTTTCGTCCCTGAAGTTGGTAGTGACGACCATACTAATTTCGTGCTGACAATGGTTGAGCAGCTAGAATTTATTTATTGTAATCGGATTGACATATGATGTCGGTTTGGCCAAAAACAAAGCCTGATGCTTTTAGCATAATCGAGCGGGCAATAGCAAACCATTGCTTGAATCCGCGCTGCAGGAACGCAGTGTTTTCGAAGTGGACATGCGAGAAAATCGAAAATATTTTGCACAAACTAATTTTTATATGTAAGAAAGTCAGCAAATCAACACTAATATTGTTATATTTTCTCAACAGCAAAGCTAAAAATACCAGCAATTTCAGCATGAGCGCTGTTTCCGCCAATAATTTTTTTGCCATCTTCCGCAACTTGAACAATATCTTTTTTTTCGGTAGTGCCAATAGCTTCATTGGACTCAGTACGCAGAAAATAAGCACCAGATCAAACATTGGAGTCGCTATAATAAGAGGACCCATAAAAATCTTGTTGTGAGTATAAGATTATATTTGAGCAAATTTTTTTGACTTTTCTTAATGCAAGGGTTTTCCTGGATCTCATCGAAATAGTATAATTAATATAAAGGGTTTGTGAGATATTTTTTTTGTTGTAAAATTCAATTTTTCATTATACAATATTAATAAGGTGGACTGTTTTTATTTGGTGGGAATTGATTGTGGATTTGAAAGTGGTTGGAGTTTAGTGGAGAATTTGTGAATATTGGGATTGTGAAAGCGCTTGTTGTCAAGGAAGCGAAACAGATAAAGAGGGATATGAGCAGCGTAGTTGTTGCGTTTGTTATGCCTTTGATGTTGCTTTTTATTTTTGGATATGGCGTTTCTTTTAATATAGAGAATATTCGCGTTGATTTGGTTCGGCAAGATTCAGGGAAAATTGCTCATGATTTGGCCGATTCTTATGTTCATTCGAAGTATTTTAATGTCAATGTTGTAACTTCAACTCAAGAGGCGAAAGGAAATATGGAATCTGGAAAAACACAAGGAACTGTCATTATTCCGGAATGTTTTTCGAAGAATATTCAAAAAGGCCTTAAATCTGAGATACAAATTGTCAGTGATGGAACTGATCCAAATACCGCTTCTTATATAGAGAGCTATGCAGCTGGCGTTTTTGCGCACTATCTATCGTCTCTGAAAAAAGCCGTCTCTCCTGTTATCAATGTTATTCAGCGCCTCTGGTTCAATCCGACTACTGAATCCATCAATTTCCTGATGTCAGGAACATTAACTATGATCTTGGCTATCGTAGGAACGTTTTTAACCTCTCTTGTCGTCGCAAAGGAATGGGAAAAAGGAACGATGGAGGCAATGATTGCGACGCCTATCTCGATTGTAGAAATCATTGTTTCTAAACTAATCCCTTATTTTTTGTTAAGCGTTGTTTCGTTTATAGTCGCATTGTCTTACGGAATATTTGTTTTCAAAATGCCTTTCGAAGGCTCGATCTTCGCAGTCAGTTTAGTGACTTCCATTTTTATTACAGTTTCCTTGCTTATTGGGCTTTTGATTTCAACAAGCGCAAAAAATCAGTTCGTAGCGGCGATGGGAGCCGTTCTTGTTACATTCATGCCAACAAACATGCTCTCAGGATTCATTTTTGAAATAAAAAGCATGCCAGATTGGCTTCAATGCCTAACATTAATTTTTCCTGCGAGATATTTTGTCTCCAGCATCAGAACGCTATGTCTTGTCGGAGACGTTTGGGAGATTATTTTAAAGGATGTAGCCATTTTATTGTCTATGAGCTTGCTTTTATTCATGGCGCTTAAGAAAAAATTGAGAAAACATGTCGAATAATCAAGATATTATTCTTGGTATCGATCCTGGTCTTGTGAAAACCGGATGGGGCATTGTCAGAAAAAGCAAAGATCAGATTGAATATATTTCTTGCGGCGTTGTAAAAACAAATAGTTCTGACAAAATGGAAAAGCGTTTGGTTGCGATATATGATTTTATCTCGGAATTAATTGCAAATTTTTCGCCAAATTCTGTTGCTATGGAACAGGTTTTCGTCAACATGAACCCGAAAAGCACTCAGAAATTGATTATGGCGCGTTCAGTCGCATTTTTGGCTATCGCAAAATCTGGGCACACCGTCTTCGAATATACTCCAAACGAAATAAAGAAAAACGTAACAGGATCTGGCCACGCCTCAAAACAACAGATCGACACAATGGTTCAAAAAATATTAAAAGTCGAAATTAAAAAAAACGAAAACTCCATAACTCCAGATTCCATCGACGCTCTCTCCACAGCTATCTGCCACTCGTTTTGTTAGATGAAAGCAAAATGAGCTTTTCGAAACACGCATAAAAGCTGTTAAACTAACCTCACTACAACATAAAAGTTGTTTGTGTTTTTTATAATTTTCTTCGATTATTTTTCCTCTTTCATTCATAATAACAGTCTATAATTTGGAATATTTCGTATGGATTTTACAAATACAATAAGTGTCGTTTATGCTTATTATCTTAGTTAATAATATTGTATATTTGACCACAATCTGAAAATATATTATGCGACTAAAAAAGCATTTTTTAAGTGCTAAACTCAAATATAGGCATCGCAATTCTTTTTCATTTTTTTTAAAATACGTTTCTGTCAATATTTATGTTTATTAATGAAAATCTTTTTGGTTCAAGCAAATATTATATATCATCAATATTATTTTTTCGCATATTGCATTTGTATTTTCTGACGGCATATTTGCGCAACGTTAAATTTTCTTAGCTCAAAACAAAATTCATTATGCTAAAAAATTATTATGCAAACTGTTAGAAACTGCAAAGTTTTTCATACAATAAAATAATATATGCGGAGGCTAATGAGCAACATACAAATCCGACAAAGAGCGCAGAAAATTCTTTGCAATTTACTTTTCTGTAACAAAAATTGTAGCTGAAAACCGATTGCGGATAGATACCGAAGACAGAAAGTGGAAGTGCAAGGATTGCAATAGTACGCAAAGCAAGAGAGAAGTATTGCTCTGATACTGCGCCTGAAAGTCAACGTTTTTTGAAAATAGCAATGTTTTAATGATCTTTATACTTATATTCAAAAAAGAAAACAGGATCAGAATATGGACTGTTGTTGACAGGAACGTGTACTGTTTTAGGTAAGCTAATATGAATATAAAAACTATATTTATCGATGCAAATTACTAGCCTGGGAAAATAATTCCTAAATTTATAACAATAGTCGCAAAGTCTGAAACAGGTATAGAAAGAGTCTTGCAAGTCAATACAAGATGTTGCATTGTAAAAGAATGTTGGAGCTTTACGTTGAATTGCTTATTGATAAACTTAACTATGGCCGTATATAGTCGACTATGCTAGATTCAGAATGTATAACATATCATTTGATATCCTGAATTTCCAATCCTTTTTCAGCGCTATTTTTACGTTCTAATGCCATCTTTTTTATGAACTCAGGAGCAGTATCTATAAATCTTAATAGTAAAAAACAATATCGAAGGCCACGAAGCTCTTTTGTTTTTAAACAGTCAAAAAGCTCCAGAAAAGAGCATTCTCGTTCTATTTTTTAATAGCATGTAGCATGGAGCATTTTCAACATAGCGCAAAAACAAATCCTACACATCGATCACTTCATTATATTGATGCCATTATACAAGAAGATTCATCTGGTCTTTACCAAGTATTATTATTGAATAATATACCTTATTTTTGATACGCTACATCTAAGAAATTTGCAAAAAATCATTTTTATGCAACCCAGCAGCAGTGAAAGAGTTGGTTGCTTTCTAAATGAGGGGCAGTAGTGTCTATACAAAGTTGGTCTTGGGCCTTTAAATTTTTTCGTGTTGATTCTGCGAACTCTCTCAGAACTTTACTATCTTTCTTTGCTTTTTCAAACTGCTCAGCGAGTTCAAGAGTGTTTGAAATAAGTAGGTTAAATATGGATTTTTTATAGCTTTCTGCGAATTTAATGCAGGTTTCGAACACATTTATGCATAATATAACATCGAAAAGCCATATTTCGTCCATGATGAATTTCCTAAGTGATTCAGTCAGGTTTTCTGGATTATATCCATATGTTGTATTTAAACTGCCAAATACAATAAGATCGCTAGCGAAAGAAAACATGCTGTTAACAACATCACGAACAATTTCAGCTTCTTTCTTGTTGAAAATACTAGTCTCTACGAATGATTTAGGCAATTCCGGAATTGAGTTTTCAGAACTAAAGGCAAAGTTCACAATCACAATTAGCGTCTTAAGATTTTCTTCTGTGATCTCGAATTTAGGAGTTAGATCTAACTCAGAAACAGAACCATATCTTTCCAATGCAGAAGCACCACTTTCCGACTCAGACGCACTTGCTAAAGACAGCGCAAATACTACATAGAAAAAATGAATAAAAACTAAACGCGCCACAATAAACCCAGCATAAATATACACCCTAGTTCAATCTTGACACAATAATGTTAAAAAAAAGTTAATTATGAGTGAACTCTGCGCTATTATTTTCTGTTGACATTTGTCCAGCAATTTGATAGATATATCCGAATATGTGGCTAATATGAATTTTGAGATAATGGAAAAAATACCGATGACGTTAACTGGTTATAAGAAGTTACATGGTGAGTTGAGAGAGCTGAAGGGGACTGAGAGGCCGAGGATAATAGATGCTATTGCTGCTGCGCGTAGCCTTGGTGATTTGTCTGAAAACGCGGAATATCATGCGGCAAAGGAAAAACAGCGCATGATTGAGGACAGGATTTTTGAGCTAGAAAAGAAGATTGGCATGGCTGATATCATTGATCAATCGAAGATCCAAACTAACAGAATCGCGTTTGGAGCTACCGTTGAACTGTTGGACGAAACAACTATGCATCCGACTACATTTCAGATTGTTGGCAGCGACGAAGCTGACATAAAAAACGGACTACTTCCTGTTACTTCCCCTCTAGCAAAGGCATTGATTGGTAAGACTTTAGGTGATCCAGTTGAAGTTACAACACCAAACGGAACTAAATATTACGAAATAAAAAACGTGAAATATGCTTAATTATTACTATGTTTAAACAGAAGAATTGCCGTGCAATAGCATTATTATTAATATAATCATTGAAATTTAGTTACACGATTTAGTAAAGCGAATTCTTTGTTTATTAGTAATTCACTATTTTTCATATGGAAATCTGATAAAATTTTTTAAATTCGAACGTATATTGAAATTATCTTTATTATTGTTAATAAATAAAAATTTTACAAATATACGGCTTAATAGTCTACATTTATAAAATTTTATTAGATTATCATTTTTTAGAAATATCAAATTAAACGTATTTACGTTTGTTCAATAGAATCCGTAATTTAAACAGTCACAAAATCAATAAACAAACTCCCTGATTAATGGTAGCTGCATTTTACAACGCAAAAATAGTTGCAAAATCATCAATTTAATAGAACTAAATTTATTTACTCACTTCTTCTAGGTTATTTCGTCGTCGTTCGATGAAGGGAGGCCGCCGAGTGAGAAGTCGTCTGGAGTAGGATCAGGATTTGGAGAGTCATCAGTAAACAGAGTGTCTCCGTTGAAAATTTTCCTAACTTCCTCGCCTGTCAATGTTTCGCGTTCTATCAGTTTTTTGGCTATCAGTTCCAGTTTATCCATGTGCAGCAAAACCAAGCGTTTGACCTCGGCGTATGCCTTGTCGATGATCGATTTCACTTCGGAATCGATTGTTTCAGTTGTCTTCGGAGAAATCTGATCGCTCGCCTCCATATAATAGCCACTCGATTCGTAAAAAGATCTAAAGCCAAGTTTATCGCTCATGCCCCATTTTATGACCATATTCTTCGCGATTTTAGTTGCCTGCTGAATGTCAGAAGCAGCTCCTGTTGTCACATTTTCATCGCCAAAAACCAACTCTTCAGCAACGCGCCCACCAATGGCTACGAATATGTTCGCAAGTAGCTCAGCCTTGGAAACAGACGTTTTGTCCTTCTCAGGCAGCCTGACAACCATGCCAAGAGCGCCTCCGCGAGGGATGATCGTGACCTTGTGAATCGGATCGGAAGATGGCACGAGAAGCGCGATGATAGCGTGTCCAGACTCATGATACGCCGTCAGTTTTTTTTCCTCCGGCGTCATGCTCATAGACTTACGCTCTGTTCCCATGATCACCTTGTCCTTGGCCATCTCGAAATCGTGCATGTTAACAACTAATTTGTTTTCCTTTGCTGCCAGCAACGCTGCCTCGTTGACGAGATTAGCAAGCTCAGCTCCTGAAAATCCAGGTGTTCCGCGTGCTATGATTTTCAAGCTAACGTCAGGAGCGAGAGGCACATTTTTTGAGTGTACAATTAAAATTTTCTCCCTGCCGTTCATGTCTGGATATTGAACAGTGATGCGGCGATCGAAGCGCCCAGGGCGCAGTAACGCCGGATCTAGGACATCCGAGCGGTTAGTCGCGGCAAGAACTATGACACCTTGTTTCTCGTCAAACCCATCCATCTCAACTAATAGCTGGTTCAAAGTCTGCTCTCGCTCATCATTTCCGCCGCGCATAACGGAGTCACGACGCCGCCCTACGGCGTCTATCTCGTCGATAAAGACGATGCAAGGCGAATTCTTCTTCGCGTTTTCAAACATGTCACGCACTCGACTAGCGCCAACACCTACGAAAACCTCAACGAAATCCGAGCCGGAAATGCTATAAAACGGCACTCCAGCTTCACCAGCGATAGCCTTTGCCAAAAGCGTTTTGCCATTGCCAGGATCGCCAACGAGCAAGACGCCTCTTGGAATTTTTCCTCCAAGACGCTGGAATTTCTGAGGAGATTTCAAAAACTCTACGATCTCTTCCAGCTCCTGTTTTGCCTCGTCAATGCCTGCAACATCGGCAAAAGTCACATTGACTTTCTTTGGTTGAAACATTTTGGTTTTAGCTTTACCAATGCCTAGCGGTCCGCCACCGCCAAAGCCGCCCTTTCCCCCTGATTGCAATTGGCGCGAGGAATAGATCATAAGGCCAATGAAAAGCAACATAGGAAGCCAAGGCAGAAGCTGAGACAACAGTCCAAGCCAGCCTGAATCGCCATTGTCGACGCGAACCTCAACATTGTTCGCCAATAATTTGTCTACAATTTGAAGATCGACAGGCGTTATAGCATAGAAAATACGCCCGTTTTTCAATGCCCCAACCAACTTCGAAGAAGTGTTTCGAATCAACACCTCCTTGACGTTGCCGCGCTCGACGGACTTCATAAAAGAAGAATATGAAATTTCCTGTGGCCCAGATCCAAAAAGCCCAGATTCAAACGGGCTCGCCATCAACAACAAAAACCCAATCAAACACAACCAGGCAATAATGCTCTTAGTATTCTTCTTCACAAACAGCGTCCAAACTCTAATACGATCGACTATATACTATCATATCATTTGCTAGCATCACAGACATTAAAATTGCTTTGCTTTTAAATAGCTGTGTATTATACATACAACTTAATAGTTGATTAAATGATATGGTATTTATGTATGATTTACAGTACAGGAAATTGCGAAGATTTTAATGCAAGAATGAACTATAAGCAATAGTAAGATTTAACGATGTGATGAATATATATTTTGTCAATGGAGCATTTCTATTATAATATAAATTCGGAGTGTTTGTGTGTTGTAGCGAACAATTTCAGAAAACAGAGTTGTGGAAAATTTGAAACTAGCCCTTTGCAAGCAAACCTGTGACTTAATGAGATTTTTCTGTTATTTTTGTTAGAAATTTTCGGATAAATTATTGAGAATCAGACTATAATAACATTGTTTCGCAAGGCTTGGACTCGTTTTTAACTATACCATGATGGCCTCTTTTTTCAGTGGATCCTGAGGTGTGTCTATCATTTAGCATTTTCAAGATAGTTTTCTGTCAATGTCATACAGGTTTTGTGTGCTTCTCCAAAATTAACCGCGATATCTTCTCGGTAAATACTTTCCCTTACAATTTGCGAAATATGTCTGTCATTCTAAAATTGCTCATAAATACCATTTTTATTCATTTTCTCATTTAACAATTCCTAATTATCTCAATATAAAGACAGATGTTTTTGCCTGGTAAGTAAAGTTTGACGGTTTCATTCTCAATAATTCTTGAATTTGATTGATCTTTCTAAGAAAAATTATTCATTTCAATCGCGTTTCAAAATCTACTGAAAATCCGCCAATTAATTCAAGAACTCATCTTGATTTTTTTGAGAAGAAGATTCTAAATCACTGCTAATCCAAAAACATTTAGAACAGAATTTAGTGAGAGAGCGAACATCAATGTTCAAAAGGCTTGCATGTTGTTTCCGCCTATCGCACTGGAAACCATATTCAATGAATTCATTCATGCTAAATTCTGACAGCTTGACTAAATGCTCACAAAACGACTGGTCAAAAATCATTTCTGTTTTGTTTAATTCCAACGCAGCGATATTGTAATAAAATCCACATGGAGAAAATTTTGCAATAATTCTTGCCAATATTGCTAAGTCTTTGGAATATTGATTTAATATAGCTCCGAATTGAGCGCATGAAATCGATTGGTTAGAGAATGCTTCAAATAAATAGTCATTACAAAAGCAGTTTAAAAATTGGCGAGAAATTGTTGCTTGCTCAAAAAAGCGCTTAGATAAGGAATCTATTGCGCGGTCTGTAAAATCATTCAAATATACAAAAAATTTCGGAGATTTAATATAAGCCCCATACCAGTATATTGCTAATGTTTTGTAAGATTCAATTTTATGTATTTTTACAAAAAATGCCAATTTTCCAACATGCGGTATTGTAAAAATTAATTGCTTATAATCAACAATAGTATTGTCAGTAATATATACTGATTGACTTGCCTTGACATTACAAAGCCATTGAAATAAACTAAAGGCTAACAAAATACTATATATATTCATAAAAATTTCCTGAATCTAAAATCATCTTGCTTTAATTTCCAAAATATAATTTTTAGTTAAGCAACTATGTATAACAGGATATAACATTTTATGATGTCTCGCATCTTTATAGAGTTATAAAATTTTATTTTCCGCTTGAAATTTTTATATTCATGTCAAATATTAAGTTGTTTTCCTGCAAAAAAGTAACTATTAAATTTTACAGAATTAGTTCAATACTTTTTCTACCTTCGAAATTTTTTGAATTTACAAAAACACAAGAGAAATATGAAAGCATACTATAGCCAAAACTATCAATATTTCGATTCCCGCCATAAATACTCCCATGAAACAAAGATGAGCGCTGTTCTGCTTGCGAACCTATATTTCTTGTCATATTGATTGACAGAACAGAATAGCAATATTTAGATTTGAGTTCTATATATATTTATAAGAAGCTGTCGAGGATAAAGTCGAGCATATTAATTTTCTTGGAAATTTATTTATGAAGTATATAAACGTATTTATCATATTTTTGACGACGCATCTCCATATTCTTTTTTCTTCCTGCTTTATGCCTATAATTTTTTTTTCTAGAAGCGATTCTTTAAAGCTATTATACAATGATTCTTCGTTTAGCACCCACGGATTCGCCTCAAAAAGGTTATAAATATCGCAAAGCTTCGCATGAAAATTCCATATTTCCTGATCAATAAATTCTAGTAACTTAAAATTCTCATCGGAATATTCATGAGCCCTCTTAAAGTCTTCCCACCAAAGACGCCCAGTGCAATCATTCCGAAGTTTTATCAACTCGGCAAGTGGGTCAAAAGGGCCAAATTTAGAAGGAGGCAAACGAAAAATATAGCAAAAAGCAGCTAAAACGATAGGAGAAGTAGCTATGTTATCTGTAGGCTTTCTTAACCAATAATCCAAAAATACAGATCCAGGAATTTTTTTGCCTGCTGCGCTAATAGGAAGCAAAATTTTCTTTAATTTTTGCATTTTTCTAACAAGCCCAACAAAATCACCAATAATTTTGTTTTCAGTTTCTATTTTGTGCGTTTCTTCTTGGAAAGATTGTCTTTGTGTAAATTTTTCCTTGAATTCTCTCACTATCAGGGATTCACTATCTAATATAAAATCACTTATAAAATCACTTAAAATAAGGTTAACAGAATCAATAAGTTCGTCAGGTATTCCTTTCAAATAAATAACGTCCTGGCAATATTTATTAACTCGAGAATTCTTAGTTTCTTGAAGCCTTAATTCTTTATATTCGGGCGATTTAGGAATTGGACACGTATCAATAACTTTAACTATTAATCGCTTATCTTTCATTATCTTTTTAGTCACAGACTGAGCGCGTGCAGTAAAATTCGGAATCGCTATAGCTATTAATAATATCACATAAACTTTCATGAAATTTTTCTCCAGAATAATTTTATATCCATACTTTTATTCAAGCATACAATCATCCTCATTTCAAACTGCTTTATGAACTCTAATGCAAATCATGACAATTTTTGATAAAAATACCAACACATCCATTGACATATCAAACAACTTTTTGTACGAAATGATCTCGATAAGTATGAATTCACATCTATGATATTTCCTTTCGTTAATTTTTTTAAGGTATGTTTTTTCTTATTGATATGTGAAAATTGCATCATCTATTTCATAAATAGCTTTGCTATCGGTGTATATTTTTATACGTTCAACATAATGCATTCTGGTAAGCCATAATTTCGCATTCTATTTTTTTCAAAATTCACTATCTCGTAAAAAACTTAATATGTTTCCTTGTGCGTAATTGTAAAATAGAAAATCTTTTGCGTGTATCTATTATCTTCAAAAACGAAATTTACTTTCATTAACAAAACCTAATCAATATGCTCATCGCGATTGAGATTCGTAATATTAAATAAACGGTTGTGTCATATTCGAACGAGCATTCTGAAAAATAGTCTACTGGATACAATTTACTGGCTATTGCGTGGTTTTGTTCTCCAGAATATTGATACCTTATGTTCAAATATATCAAATTGCTTAATGTTGCCTGGTTTTGGATGCTTTTTATAATTGACTTCCAACTTGATGGATTGTCAACTGATTACGATTTTGACAGCCCACTCATGTGTAATCTACAGAATTTTAAATCAAGAAGAGATTTAGAAAAAGTTCATTCATATTTATCCATATCTTATATATTAGCTTTGCGCATACCTTTTTATTATAGTATAATTAAAATAGCTTTGTATACATAATTGCGCTACATAAAAAATCTTCTTTTTATCAAAGCGTAGCGAAAAACTCTGTCGCTTGTGGCAGTGATTACGAGCTATTCTAATCTAGAACAACGAGATAAATGTCGCTAGCCATAACTTTACAAAAATAATAAAAGGCAGTTTAGCAAAAGAATTATTTAGAAGATATCCTATATAGAAAAGAATGTTAATGTTAGCGATACTATAATAAGAAAGTATATGAACAAAATCAATTACAAGAAGTTGATAATGCATAGAAATCTCTTCTTGATTTAAAACTCTGTCACTTACGAATGAGGGTGTTTATTGTATTCGCGCTATCAGAAATATGCGTTGTCGAAAATTCTATTGAAATTTGTGATTTTCGCATCTCTTAGGTAGAATAGAAAATACTCTATTTTTATATAAAGCAAGTACGCAGGGATTGGCAATTTTTACGGCTATCACAATAATTAAGTTTATCAACGAGCAACTCAATGGAAAGTTCTAATATTCTTTTTGATTAATACTATATTAGTATTGAGCTGTAAAACTCTCTACTAAACATGTATCGGACTTTATAACTATATGCTTTATAAAATTAGAAATTATTTTCCAGTGCTTGTAATTTGCATTTGTCTAGCTGTCTTTTCAATGAACTCCCATCTCATCCACCTACCTCAAATGCATTAAAACAGATTCAAGTTCTTATTAACAGCAGTCAATATTCTGAGCCTACTCTTTCTTTTTCTGATCAATTTTCATTTCAAGATCATTAAATTTTCACTATTTTTCAAAATCAGTTTCATTTAATGTATAGAGTAATGGAAAGAGTTCGTTTTACACTATTATCTACCAAATTCTGCATGCTATTACTATACTTATACATAATACATACCAATATCCGTAACTGGTTGACTATTCCCTATGTTCGTTCCATGCATAGTTACTTTTTCATTTAGTTTTGATAAAATATTCATGTTCTTTCTCCTTTTTTAATATGAATCTTTTTCGATTAAGTTTTTCGAAAATCATCAGCAAAACCCAGCTGATACCTATATGATATCACTCAGCTTATGGTATGTAAACTAAAAAGTCAGACTGGTTATACTAAGTGGTTGTCAACTAGTTACGGTTTCTGATCAAAAAATCTATTAATTATAAATTCGCAACTATTTAGTGAGCTTTTTGTCAATAAAATATATTGACAAAAAAATATTTTTATGAGCGTAGTGGAAATTCACGGAATATTAATGCAAATATGATATGCATAAGCTTATGCTTAAAGCATAAAGAGAATGGTTTATATAGATCCCAGAGGAGGGATGGGGTTAGGGATTGAGTCCTTATAGCATAAAAACATTAAGAAAGTGTTAACAGAACTGTTAATTTTCTGTGAAAAAATGGATTTTTAAATGTAGATGGTCATTATGGAACAATAACTATTTTGTGAAAACTGTTTGAGTTGATTGATACGAAGTAACTTTCTGATCTTCTTCTTGATCTAAAGCTCTGTCGATCACACATGAGGTTTATATTAAAACAGTAACTGATTGACTAGCCAATGGAACAGGCCTGTTTTAGTGCGTTTGAAATAGTAGTAGGAAATTGGGCTTCATTGAAATGATTACTAAAATCTATAGAGAACATATAGTTACTAAATCAGAAACCTGTTTGGTAGAGTCTTACAACTCATGGCCAAGATATTATCTTGCAAGATTGCAGTGAAAAACAAAAACTAATTGCCAAGTCCGTTATAAACCACTCTGCCGCAAGCAACAGAGCTTTAAATCAAGAAGAGATTCAGGAGAGGTTTACTCATATTTATTCATTTCATGCAATTGATTTTGTATATACCTTTTTATTATAGTATCATTAACATTTCCAACAAAATAGCTTTCGCAATATATCTCTGGACTATAATTTTCATCTATATTTATGAAACCTTTTTTTCACGGGAAATTCACCATTCTGTTAATATTTTCTTAATGTTTTTGTGGTAAAGGACTCCATCCCTAACCGCACTCCACCGCCACCTCTGGGACTATCTAACTACTTCCATTTATGCTTTAAGCAGTAGCGCAATTTAAATATTGAACGAATTCGTCAACTAAATCGATAAATCTCTGCAGCTTCTTCTTTTGTAATAAAAATGGTTTCTTCAATTTACAATCAGCAGTTCCACAACATGGCACTAGAATAAATCATAGCCAAAGAAGCAGCGATACAGTTTTTTAAAACTTTCTTTCTATATATAATTTTTGTCTATATATTCATCCAAATATTTTTCTAGTGTATTGTTGATATCTTCATAGAGCAATTACTAATATTTTCAATATTAAATGTAACACCTCCTTTTTTTTGCTGCTGCAAAAGTAAATTCTTTTATATTGAAATTCTATACTAGTAATAATGAGTTTATAATAATGGATTTTTAAATCATCATATGGAAAATTTGCAGCGTGAGCAACCATAATACTGGAGCAATCAAATATTGACGTTATAAAATTGATGCTATACTCTTAACGTTAAAAAGAGCTTCCCTCAAAATTTATTTTCAATTAGTTATATTTAACGAGGATTATTTATATTGAAACGATATTTAGATTAATTCCAAGATTGTACGTTTCATGTTAGCATATAGAGGTAATATGAGTTTTTGGAGCTAATAGATGTTTAATAAAATTGTTTTGATGTTTGCAGTTTGCTCTGGCGTTCTTTTTGCAGAAGCAGAATACAAATCGAGCGCTCCTGAAGATTATAAAGACACGGCAAAACACAATTTCGGCTCATTAATTAAAGATAAAAATTCTGTTTTCAATAAATTCAGCAATAGAAGAGATTTTCCCCAAAAGAAAAAATCTTATTCAGAGGATTTTAACAAAACCTGGTCTGCTGCATTATCTGTTTTATCTAGCTTGCAATTAGAATTTGTAGACAAATCATCAGGTAAAATCAGGTCTGAAATGACGTCGTTTTCTGAATTCGATTCAGAAACTGATTTTAAATATCAGATTTTTGTGAATGTAAAATCAGACGGATCACTGGGCGTTTTTGTTAAATCTACAACTGCCCCAAAAGAAAAAATCTTCGCTCTTAGAGATCTAATAATTAATAAGATAAAATCTTTAATTGTCAAATAATTTAATAATTGAAAATTCTTTACACAGAGTATTATAGTAACAAAATTTAAAATTATTAATTAAATAATGTTGTTGTGAATAATAAAAGCTGGGCGTGTATTAATATTAACTATATTTTCAATTTACAATAAATATTCATTTATTTTGATAATTATACTAGTTCTCCGGCTAATTGCAAGATGCAAGATTTTTTTTCATAAAAGCAAATTGTAGCTTAAGACGATTTTCTTATTGAAAATAGAAACCAATAAAAATCATTTCGCACTTTTTTCCTCAACTCTGCGGAAAAAATGCTTTCTTTAAGCTGCTCGCTGATGTAAGAGAGATATTGACATATCCATCACATCATTCACGCTAGTTTTTGTTAATTTAGTGAACTCTTCAACAGATAGACTTAACCTTCAATAATCGCTTGCTTCGAGCAACAACTACACTTCCAATGCAAAACGTAAGCCTCAGCTTGCTTAACCTTGAGAATTTTTTCAGCCTCTTCTCGTTCTGCTGCAGCAACTATTAAGCACTGCGCTGGGTTTATCTCATTTATCGTTGGATAGGCAACATGTTGCGGCTAGGGATAAAATATAGAAAAGTATTTGAATATATTTGAGAGAGGAATATGTGTAAGTATAGCAATAGTTTAGTAAAGGATGTGTGAAGGAAACGGAATACAGAAATGTAGGAGTAATGATTGTAATCGTAGTCGTAGTCAGAGTTTGGTAGATAATCGTGTAAAATGAAGTATTGCTCTGATACTGCATCTTAAAGAAAATGCATTTTGGAGAATAGCTAGGATTTTAGTAATGATAATTGAAAAATTTTCAGATTGCAGACGATAGTTAAGCTGATAAAAGGTTCTGGAAATGATGAATAGCCTTTCTTATTTTATAACAGCTAACTATCACTACACTAAGCTACAGAGTTTTTCGCTTATCTATTAAAACAGTAACTGGTTACCACTGTAACATGCTCTGTTTTAGTAAATTTGAAGTAAGCTCTGGAGATTGGGATTCGTTGAAAAGACCGCTAAACAAATGCAGATTACTTGTATGAGAAAATAATTCCTAATTATATAGAATATATAGTTTTCAAGCGCAATAGTGAGCTCTCTTTGCTTTTTTTGATTAGGCATTATTCAACATCTTTTTATCTAAATTATTCATAAAATAATTAATTATTAGTGGTTGTGAGCAAAGTTCTATGAAAACTAAGATAAATCATGAAAATACTTACTAATTGTAGGATAATTTTAGAATAATAGACATATTGTATGGAATTGTATTTAACGATAATATATTGTCGTTAATATTGAAAGAGATCACGGAACTTGAAATAGGCTATTATACTTGTTAAATAAGGAAAATAGTTAATGGCAGGAGAGGCATAATATGTTGTTAATAATGATAATTGACGTGTAGTATTTGTTTTACGCTATGTTGAGAAAATGCTGTTCTGCACCATGCATTGGAGGGATTGTCACAAAGAATACTGCCTCATGGTGCATACACATTAATATTGAAAATGACAACGCTCTTTTCTGGAGATTTTTGACTGTTTAATAAACAAAATAAGTTTGTGGAATTCAATACTTATATACTGGATTTGCGATTAGATACTGTCATGCAATACAAGAAACAGGCTTAGTAGACTCTAAGATATTATCTTAATCAAAAAGAATCTTGACGTTTTCCGTTAAATTGCTTGCTGTTAAACTTTATCACAATCGCAACAGTAACTAATTGTCACTCGCTCCTTTTTTATCAGATGAATATTTTCATAAATTGTGTGTAAATGAATTCACTTACAAAGGCAAGCAAATCAAATTCTTATGCTATATTCTGTAAAAAGAGATGTAGTTATCTCTAGACTATTTTATAAGTTCGTTCCACTCTTCTCAAGAATTAACAATTGCTGCGCTAAAAGTAACGAAGATTTAAGTGATATAAATTTTCTACCTATCAAAATATAAAAAATACGAGCGAATTAGTTAAAATATAATGTTATTTATCAAATTAATCTTTCTGTAATATGCTTTTTTCCATTAAAGTATTGTAGTGTACTGCAGCTAGCAGAAAACAAGTAAAATCAAAAATTTCACGAGCATTTATTACGCTCATAAAATTATCAATTATGTATTTGAAATACTTATCGCTAAATATATTGTTTGTTATCACTTATTACCAAAAACAGAAATCAAATAAACTTTAACAGCTGATAGGTTTCTAACAGAGAAATAGAAAAATTACAAAGCAAGTTTTAATTATTTTTTCAATTTTATTTCTGTGGGCCAGTCTATTATGCGCATCGTAAAAAGAAAATATAATTCACAAACATCATTTTCATTGCCGTCATGAGCGATTATGCAAATGAGACTATACAATACAGTATAACTGTGTTTCTGAACAAATTAAGTATCAAGATTTTCTGTGTTACAAGGACTACAATTTTACATTCATATTATTTTCATTTATGGCGTTTGTCTAAATGAGTGTGAAGTAATGGTGAAGGTGGGAATTAATAACAAATTGCAGTCAAAAATACGACTTGCAATGGCTGCTCTAGCATACTTTATATATTAGCAAGTTAGCTTGAATTATTTGCTTTCTGCGTTGAAAGCTGCTGAAAAATTATTGTTGATTATGGACCAAATCGATAATCTCTAGAAAAAACAGAATTAAGGATGGTTGTACTAAGAGTTTTGTTTTGTGTTAATGATTATGCGATAAGATTTTGAATATATTTATTAAATTATACAAATTAAATAAATAAGGCATTGCACGGCAATATCTTAATAAAACCTATTATGTTATTAAGCGAACTATATCGCGGTCTAACAGCATAGAACAGCCGGATAAGAAAGAAGTAAATTAAAATGGGATATCGTCGTCAAGAGGGATTTCTGATGGAACGGCATCTTCGTGCGAGTCAACAGAAGCATCGCTACGTTTTGAGTCGACAAGAATCAGTTCGCCTCTAAAGCGAGAAAGAACAATTTCAGTGGAATATTTGTCCACTCCAGTTTGATCCGTCCATTTGCGAGTTTGGAGTTGGCCTTCGACATAAACTTTAGTAGCTTTTCTGACATATTTTTCGACAACGTCAGCGATACGCTCATTCATGACCGAAATTCGATGCCATTCTGTTTTGTCTTTAC
>BNWD01000002.1 GCA_025998575.1 Alphaproteobacteria bacterium
AAAAGAGTTGCAGTGAATATTTAACTATAATTTTTAAGTGAAGAAAAATTTCACACAATATGTTGTTAAGTGCGTGTTGTATTTTTCTAGATTAACAAAATTTCTAATTAATGTAATAAAGAATAAGAACTTGATATGTTGCTGGAGTGCTTTCTTAGATTTTGCTAAACATATAAATTATATTGCAAATTGCAATAAATTGAATATTGCTAAATATAATTTTCACCTTAATATTGAAGCTAGATCTTCATTTGATATAAAATTATTGAGGCCAATATTTCAAAAATATATAAATAATAATTTTTGTTATGGTGCGCCAGAAACCGTCTTATTCTAAAAAAGCTGGCGAGTCTATTAAACATGAGTTTGCTACTATTATATGGAGCTAACTGTGACTGATACAGATTGCAAATTATTAATAATAAACTTATTCAAGAGCCTTCGAAGATTTACAGGTAAAAAAACGCTGAATGCTTACTCTATATGCATGTGATTCAGGCAGATAATTCTCTGTGACTGGTTTTTAAGAAAAATTATTAATTACATTCACAATTTATTGTATGTCATTTTTACTGTAATTATTAATATATGTCAATTTTGGAGATCTTGGTGAATTTGGAATTAATAAACTATATAAAACAAGTAGTCCGGATTACAAAAATATTCGTTAATTAGTTAATATTGGCATGAGTGCAATAACGAACCATTAAAAACGATTTTGCAAATTTTATAAATCCTTATTACAATAGCTATCTTAATATAAACGAATTTGTTGTTGGTTTAATATGGAATTGTTTATATATAGAAAGATAATATATTGATTTTCCGTTTTGAATTTAGGTCTAAAGAATTCCGTGAACTATATGCACATTAAAGACAATTTAAATATAAGTTCTCATTCTAAAATTAGTAATTATGCGAAGAAAATTTGCACGAAGGCTATTATTTCGAGATGATATAGAAAATTAGCTGTTTCCTCTTGAAAATAATTTAAATATAGTTTATTATTTTAATATTAAGCAAGATGTTGCAAGTTAAAATGATGCTTAAAAAAAACGAAAGCAGTGTTAAAACGATTACGCTTGGTTGTCGTTTCAATTTCTATGAGTCTGAGATGGCGAAGGCTGCTGTGCAAAAGATGGGCGTGGATGGCGATGTAGTTTTTATAAACACGTGTTCTGTGACTCATGAGGCTGAGCGACAGTCGAAGCAAGCTGTAAGGCGAGCCATAAGAGAAAATGCAAGCGCAAAAATAATAGTTTCAGGGTGCGCAGTAAAGACCTCTTTCGATTATTTCAGCAATCTGGATGGCGTTTTCAAGGTTATGACAAATGATGAAAAGGATAGTCTAAATAATGTTGGCATTGTAAAAGATCATAATCAATTTTTTGAAAATAGAGCGCGTGCGTTTATTCAAATTCAAAATGGCTGCGATCATTTTTGCTCTTATTGTATAGTCCCAATCGCGCGCGGAAAGTCCAGAAGCCTTCCGCTAGAACGGATCTTGGATACTGTCGAACTTTTCGATAAAAGTGGGTTCAAAGAGTTAGTTTTGTCAGGCATAGACATAACATCTTATGGTAAGGATTTGGCAGATAAAATCGAGCTAGCGGATGTTATAAAGGCAATCTTGGAGAGCTATCCGAGCCAAAAACGAATTAGAATCTCATCGCTGGATCCGCACAGCATTTCTCCTGCGTTGTTCGAATTGTTCGCAGATGAAAATAGGATAATGCCTCATTTTCATTTGAGCGCGCAGTCTGGAGATAATTCGGTTTTAACTGCTATGCGACGGAGGCACAATAGAGAGAGCGTCATCAAATTTTGCTCCAAATTAAGAGCAAAAAGAAGCGACGTAGTTTTCGGCTGCGACTTCATTGCAGGCTTTCCGACAGAAACTGACGAGATGTTTTTAAACACAGTGAAGCTGATCGACGATGCCGGCATTTCCATGCTACACGTATTTCCTTTTTCGCCGAGAAGCGGAACGCTGGCTGCACAAATGATTCAGTTGCCAAAAGACGTTGTGCTGAACAGAGCTAAAATCTTAAGAGAAAAAGCACAGCAGGCAAAACTAAAACTTTTCCACAATATGCAGGGGAAAATAGTCTCTGGTATTATCGAAAAATGCGAAAACGGAATATCATACGGTAAAACCGACTCATTCATCTCATTCTCTATAAAAAAACCACTCTCTACCAATGAAATCGCCTCCAATATGTTGATTACTGGGTATACGGAGAATGAACTGGTTCTGTGGTCAGATGTGCCTTGAAAATCCTATATAGTTTAAAGATTTAGTTTTAAATTCGCAATTTGCCGAAACGCCTCAAATTAGGTTGTTTAATAAAGCTGTGGAAAAGAAAATAAAGTTGGCACTATTCAACGATACTCCAATGAATCTAAAATCTTCTTTGTAATATGAATTTATCATTATTGCTCAATTTACAACTTAATAAACTGAAATATTCTTGTCTTGATAAAAGAATAGCCCCAAAATATTGCAACCATCTAGAATTACTTACTACTTCGCATTTGGTTTTATGAAAAGATTTGGGTAATTGTTGAATTAACAAACTTTAGCACTCCAACATTTTTGAATAGAGAAAATTGAAGAAACGCAAATACATAGGGATTGCCCCGCAACTACGGTTTTGATAACCCCGCTCATGTGCAAACGAGAGAGTTTAAAATAAAGAAGAGCTTTCTATGTATTGTGCTTGATTTTACGCATATTTTCTTATATCAAGATATTCTCTCTCTATTGCAAATATTATGTTTTTTCAGGCTTGTTCTATAGCTCAGCAAACATTTATCTTCTATATTTTGGTAGTTCATACAAAATGATACCTAATCCTAAAAGTATACATTATAATATTTTCAAAACATTAAAAACAAAAAAGCAGAATATCTAAAGAATATGACAAATATATTAAATAGCTTTTGGAAATAAAAGGTGATAATATCTTGAGCTCATAAAAATTCTTCTATTAAAGTAACATTTATTCGATAGGCAAAATATTTGCTGCATTGAATTATAAAATTAATTCTGTAAAATTGGATAATATTTTCCTGTGTGAATTAATTAATAATAGATAGCGATAGTTTGCCCTGAATATAAAAATGCCAGGTCAGCAAATAAAAAGCTCTTACAATTATTATAGAGACTAGAGATTTTATAAAATCTCTCTATGGAGCATAGTTATTTATCATAAAACACTATTGGAAAAATAAAAACAAGTCATCGGTGATAAATTTTCGAATATTAATGATTAAAACTTTATCATTTTGAGCTTAGTTATAAAGCAGAAACGATTTATGTGATGGTGAAACTCAGTAATTTTTATGTTTTTTCGATAAAAATTCCTACAATACTCATTGCTCTGAGAAATTATATGTGAATTCTGTTAATCTTCAACACACTTAATTTAGTGCAATATTTTCAGATGCTAAATTTGAGTGGATTTTGTACGCAAGCTTCGCACGGAACTAATTCATCTGGCCCGTAACAATGAAACACTGATTACACATCTTGTTATTGAATTTTATCTACAAGCAATGCCGTTGCTGCTATTCTATCCAGTATCTAAACGTATGCTTACAATACCTATAAACCACTCATATATCGACATAGTTTTAAAACAAGAAGAATCTCCTATGTATTATCCATCTCTTGTAATTGATTTTTCTCATTAACAGGTGGATACTCAATGTTAATATTCATTCCTTCGAAGTCTATTTGAGAGTTCGAGACTAATTCCTCAGGATCAACACGTAGTAATCTCGCTATCTTCTTTCGCGGGGTAGTACTCAAACCTCCCTTCGAATCAATATCTGTTAGATATAATTTCCTCCAGGTTTTAGCATCCTTACGAGAGCGGCATATAATTCATTTCGTGCGATATATTTTGCGGTTTGTTATAACCAATTAAACAAGGTAGCATTAGAGGCGTGGGAAATATATACAGGAAAACACTCAGAATTGAAATCAGCTATAACGTTTATGAAACCGTTTCTACAGGCATCGACACCCTCATAACCTTCTGTTTTATAAAACGAAAAACGATTCTTATTCTCTGCAATCTTACCATACTAAGCTATTTCATATCCAAATGTTTCAAGCCAGGAAACATGAAAAACATCTTCCTTATTGAGCTTTAATTCCGCAAATGCTTCGCTGTATAGTCCATTTTCAAATTCCTTAGCAGTATTATCAAGCTTCATAACGTTGCCAGAGACATATTTCACCTCATATTCTGCTATAAAAGACCCTAATCTCAAAACACTATAAACAAAGCAGGGTTGTGCCGCACTCAACATAACTGCCGTTATTAATATTTTTTTAAACATAAAACCTCCAAAATTATAAAACCCTCTCCACTCCATTATTATATTTATAAAAAATTAACTTTTTAAATTTAGAAGGAGCTAATTCTGAGAATAGAAAGTTCTAGCAGTCTTTTCAACGAATCCACATCTACTACTACCTCAAACGCACAAAACGACAGAGCCGGTTCCTGTCACCAGTAGTCCATATTCTAGCAATATACTCTTTTTTTGAATATAAGTATAAAGCTCATTAAGTCATTGCCGTTCTACAAAATATATTTCATTCAAGGCGCAGAGTCATCGCAATACTTCTTTCTTATCACGTATATTACACTATTATCTACAAAGCTTTGTGTATTATTACAATCCTTACTACTCCATTTCTATATTCAATTCCTTACGCTGTCCTTTTTTAAATTATCACTCTGACAATATTTACACATACCAATACCAACCCCTATTTCAAACATTTTTCTATATTCTACATCTATCCGTAGCTAGTTGGCAATCTCTCTTCAAATGGTTTCGTTATATCAAACATAAATCTTAAAACTTATTCCAAATCATCTGGAGAAATGGTGGCGTTCTACTTACTGTTGCAATTCAAAAATATTTACTTTCGTAAACATTCCAATGCTGTTTATGAGAAAGAATCTTACTAGAAAGTTCTTCTAACTTACAATGTATTTTTAATCCGCAAAGTGGCAGATTAATGTGATATTTTGCTTTTTTCAACTCTAAGTAAGCAATTTATCGTTACTTAAACTTTCAGTCGATTCAGGGCAACTATCAAACAAACTATACCATCTTTGCATTGGTTGGCAATAAAAGAACTTAGCGATTTTTCTGGAATTTGATTTCCATTTTGTTTTTTAAATAATAACGAAAAAAAATGTACCAAGAGAATTTGCGTTTTGTTCTCCAAATCAATATAATAAAAGTTATCAATAACAGTTATAGATTTACTGACTTTCTCAGCGCATATCCAAGAGTCATTCAAGAATACAAAGCACGATAAAATACATAAAATCTTAACTATATTTCCCCTTTTCATCGCAACATCTCTCTTAAATTAATAAAGTACAGACATTATACTTTAAAACAAGCCGAGGTTAATGAGGAAAGGGGCTGTTTCGCAAAAATACGGTTTGCAAAGTTGGGAAATTTTGGTACGATTCATAATATATCTTTATTCTATTTAGATCTTTGTGTTATTTGGGCATGAGTTAGCTTGGAAAGAGCAAGATATTTATGATGAAATCTATGAAAATTCTATACAAAATTTTAATGAATTTTGGGCATTCCATTCTAAAGACATAGCATTTTCTCGGCAGCCATCAAGCATCTTTGACAAAGCTACTGGGAAATGGCTTTCTGGAGCAGCTGGAAACATTTGCTATAATTGCGTTGATAAACATGCCATTGCCACTCCCAAAAAGCCTGCTATAATTTGGCATGGCGATTTGCCGGGAGAGAGAGAGCTTGTCACGTATTCTGAACTTTTGAATAAAATTTGCAGCATATCTTCTATTTTGCGCTTGAGCGGCATAAAAAAAGGCGATGTAGTGGCTATTTACATGCCGATGGTCCCGGATGCTATTGCTGCGATGCTTGCCTGCGCAAGGATAGGTGCTATTCACCTGACAATATTCGCTGGATTTTCGCCAAGCGCTCTTGCATATAGAATAGAAATGTCTAACGCAAAGATTTTGTTAACCTACAAGAAGGCGTCAAGATCTGGCAAAACGATCGATTTGCTCGGAAATTGCCAGAAAGCGCTATCTGAAATCAAAGGAAAAACGCCAAAAATTTTAGTCTTGGACGATGAAGATATTTATTTAAACGTTTCTATAAATAGAGACGTAGTCGAGTGTGATAGCGATGACAATCTGTTCATTTTATATACTTCAGGCTCGTCTGGCAAACCGAAGGGAATCATCCATTCTGGGCTTCCTTTTTTGCTTTATGCTGCCACGACTTTCAAATTTATTTTCGACGCAAAGTCTGATGATGTATACTTTTGCACGTCCGATATCGGCTGGATAACTGGTCACAGCTATATTGCATATGCACCTCTTTTTCAAGGCCTAAGTATCGTCATATTCGAGGGAAATCCGACGTATCCTTCGCCTGATAGATATTGGGATATCATTGAAAACGAGTCTGTTACGCTGTTTTATACATCTCCTACTGCGCTTCGAACATTGCAAGCATTTGATGAAAATTATATTAAAAGTCGTGATTTATCTAGCCTGCGAATTTTGGGAAGCGTTGGAGAGCCTATCGACGAAAAAACTTGGAATTGGTTTTTTGAGGCAGTTGGAAAAAGACGTTGCCCAATAGTGGATACATGGTGGCAGACTGAAACCGGAGGCATCATTTTAGCCCCTCTGTTGGATTTGAAGCGCCAAAAACCATGCGTTGTCGGAAAGCCATTTTTCGGCATTGCCCCAAAAATAATCGACGCAAAAGACGAATTTTCGTTGGGAAGACTAACAATAACCAACAAATGGCCAGGAATGTGCAGTTCTATATTGTATGAGTGCCCTGAGGATATTGGGGCATGCGTGAATATTTTTAATAAAAATTATTTAAAAGACGGGCTATTTTTGACTGGTGATGGTGCATTTTATGACACTGACTTCGATATAAAAGTCACAGGCCGCCTGGACGACGTCTTGAATATTTCTGGACACAGGCTGAGCTCTGCCGAGTTCGAAGACGCTATAAACAAGGTCCGCGGCGTTAAAGAATGCGCGATCGTTCCTGTCGCACACGAAATAAAAGGACAGGCGGCATTTGCATACGTCGTGAAATCAGACAACGTTTCGGATGAAGAGCTGAGAAACGAGATCGCAAGCGCGCTGCGCAGCGGCATTGGGCCAATCGCTCGCCCAGATTTCATAGCGTTCGTCCATGACTTACCGAAAACCAGATCCGGCAAAATCCTTAGATATCTGTTGAAAGACATCGCCGCCAACAAACAATGCACAATCAAAGACCTATCATCACTCTGCAACAAAGAATCCATCGATAATATTATGGCCGAAACTAGACGATGCTTGAATGGAATTTAGGATTTTTTATTGAAATATACTTAAAATCTAAAAGGCAAATTACTGCAGATGATTTTTATGATATAGTAATGCTATTATCGTGAATATTTATTCCCAGTATTGTCAAAGAATTATTACAATTCTTCTGATTTGTTTACAGGCAATATGAAATCATAGCTATATCATTTTATTTTGAGCTGTATTTTATTCGACTACCTAAAAATTACTCTAGTTTAAATACCATTGTTTGCGCTATAGATAAAAGCCTAGACTAATAAGCATTAATAATTGATATAAATTTTTCTTAAGAATTAAAAACATCTCTCAAAACAAAATTCTGCAAATGTGAATGTAGCGAGATGATGCTAAAATTCTGTTATAGGCGTCAATAATGAAATTTTTATGATTCTAGTAACCGTAGTCACTATTTTTCCTGAGATGTTTCCAGGGGCGTTGGCGTTTAGTCTTTTGGGCGCTGGGCTTGGCAAATTTTGGCTGCTAAAAGTCATAGACATCAGAGAGTTTGCAACAGACAAGCACAAAACCGTTGACGATCGTCCGTTTGGAGGAGGCGCAGGAATGGTTATGAAGGCAGATGTTGTCGACATTGCACTGAAAGCAGCGCTCAATTTCTATTCTCAACTGCCAAAAATAATATTCATGACGCCTCGAGGTCACGTTTTTTCGCAGAAAATAGCGAAAGAAATAATGGACGGCAATGATGCGGGAATAATCATTCTTTGCGGGCGATACGAGGGAATAGACCAGCGCGTCATTGATTTCTGGAAAAAACGCTATAATATGCGAGATGTGAGCATTGGAGACTACATTCTTTTTGGCGGAGAAATTCCAGCGATGGTTATTATCGATTCTTGCTTGCGCTTAATTCCAGGAATCATGAATAACACAGAATCAACATCCAGCGAAAGTTTTTCCATCGACCTACTGGAATACCCTCAATACACTAAACCTAGGAGCTGGAATAGTGAAGATGTTCCAAGCATACTCCTCTCCGGCAACCACAAAGAAATCGCAGAGTGGCGCACCAAGAAAGCAGAAGAGATCACAAAAAATGTTCGTCCCGATCTATGGAAAAGCTACAAAAAATAGCTCTTTATATTTTTATATATTGCCATAAAACACGCAAATACTAACCACTCTATAATTATGTTATCGCACATTTCTTTAGTTGTCAAGAATATTTTCAATAAAAATGAATGCAGCCCGAATAAAAATTATGTTGAAAATTCGATTTAAACGCGATACAATAAAAGTATGAGGGTCTCAATCGATTGGGTTTTGTGGAGAATTGCGATGAATATTATTGAGAAAATTAATGAAGAACAAGTTGCGAAACTGGTGGCAGACAGGAAAATTCCGGATTTCAGAGCTGGCGACACAGTCAAAGTTTTGGTAAAAGTCGTTGAGGGGGCAAGGGAACGTATGCAAGCGTTTGATGGATTTGTTCTGGCAAAAAAGAATAGAAGTATAAATTCGTCTTTTAAGGTGCGCAAGATTTCTAATGGCGTCGGTGTTGAACGTTTATTTCCTTTGTATTCTCCTAACATTCAAATAGATGTTATGAAACATGGCAAGGTTCGCAGAGCTAAACTATATTATCTCAGAACAAGACTTGGGAAGAGCGCTCGTATCGCAGAACGCCGCTTAAGTGTTGCAGCTGGTTGATTCTTGCTTACCGATGAAGGCGATATTTATTACAACTCCTATATATTATGTCAATGCGAAGCCGCATATAGGGCATGCATATACTACCGTTGCTTGTGATGTTTTTGCCCGCTTTCATCGGATGCTCGGACATGATGTAAAATTTACGACTGGGACGGACGAACACGGAAATAAGATTGAGCAAATTGCTAAAAAGTTGAACAAAAAACCGCAGGAGTTCGTTGATGATATATCTCTATTGTTTTTGAATCTTTTGCCAGCGCTTAATATTAGCAATGATGATTTTATCAGGACAACACAACTGCGACATAAAAAAGCCGTGGCTCATTTTTGGAACAAGCTTTATGGAAATGGTTATATCTATCTTGGAGAATATTCAGGTTGGTATGACATGCAAAATGAAGCGTATTTTTCTGAAGACGAAATAAACGACGGAAAGTCTCCGCTTGGCGGCGCTATTCAGTTCATGACAGAGCCGTGTTACTTCTTCAAACTTTCAGAATTTGGAGAAAAATTATTAAAGTTTTATGATAAAAATCCAGATTTTATTTTTCCGTTGCAGCGGCGAAACGAAGTTATTTCATTTGTCAAGCGGGGTTTGGCGGATTTGGCCATTTCGCGGACCTCATTTAACTGGGGCATTTCCGTGCCGAATGATCCGAAGCATGTCATTTATGTGTGGCTCGATGCTCTGACAAATTATTTAACATTAAATGGGTATCCTGAAAACGAGAACCAGTCGGAAGATGCATTTTGGCAAAGCTCTCACCATTTTGTTGGGAAGGAGATAGTTCGCTTTCATGCAATATATTGGCCGGCGTTTTTGATGGCTGCTGATATGCCTCCGCCAAAACATGTTGTTTCTCATGGATGGTGGCTGAGTGAAGGCGAAAAAATGTCGAAGTCGCTTGGCAATGTTCAAGATCCACTCAAATATTGCGCTTTGTTTGGTTCTGACGCATTGCGTTATTTTTTGCTCCGCGAGTTGCCGTTCGGATCTGACGGAAATTTCTCGTTGGAAGGCTTTGTCAACAGATATAACTCAATTTTATCTAATTCTTATGGAAATTTATGTCAACGAGTTTTGTCCTTCATTTGCAAAGGTTGTGACAAAATAATCTATCGGCCGTCCAAGCTTGATCCGTGTGACGTTGAATTTATTGATTCCGTTAAAGCCGCACTTGCTAGTATTGCTTCTTTGATTGAACAATTTGCGTTCAGTCGATATCTGGAACAGATCGAACTTGCTGTGTCAGCTGCAAACAAATATGTTGACGCACAAAAACCTTGGGTTTTAAAGGATTCTTGTCCACAACGAATGCAAGATATTTTATTCATTTTGGTTGAGCAGATATATGCAATAACAAAATATTTCTGGCCTGTCATTCCACTTGCCGCTGAAAAAATTTTGCAACAAATTAATGTTCCTTATTCGTTGCCGCTGTCTTGTCAAGATGAATTTCCAAATGTCGTTCACGTCAATCAGCCGGAGCCTGCTTTTATGAGAATCGATGTGTCCGATCTTGGAAAATTTGATGTATATTCAAAAGATTAACCGCATTGCAGTTCTTGGCGCTGGAGCTTTTGGAACTGCTTTGGCTGTTTTGTATTCCAAAAAATTTGATGTGAGTTTGTATTCGTGTTTTCAAGATCATGTTGCAAAAATGAAGAAGAAGCGTCAAAATGACTTCTTGGAAAACGTTGATATTCCGGCCTCTATTGATATAGATGTTATCAATTCTTTTCAAAAAAGCAAATTCGATTGTGTTTTCTGGGCGTTTCCGTTAAAGCCTTCTCTTGAGATTTTGCGCCAAATAGCTGCGCATTTGGACGGGAATAACGTAATAATATGCGCCAAGGGGTTGCTCCATGATGGCACTTTTTTAACAGACGCTTTTTCGAAAATATTGCCGAATTCGCGGCTCGGATATCTTTCTGGGCCGAATTTCGCACATGAACTCGCTGCGTTCAATAATTCGGCGGCCATCATAAGCGCGACTGATATATTACATGCTTCTGATTTTGCAAACGCGCTTTCGCTCGAAACATTCAAATTGTTTCCATCCACGGATGTGAAAGGCGCTCAACTCTGCGGAGCAGGAAAAAACATCATAGCCATCGCTTCAGGAATCGTCGCTGGTTTGCATCTTGGATATAACGCACAGGCCGCTCTTGTTACGGAAGGACTTTTGGAAATATCTGCGCTTGGTGTTGCGCTTGGGTGCAAAAGTGAGACTTTTCAAGGCTTATGTGGATTTGGCGACCTTTTTTTGACAGCCTCAAGCGGGCTCTCGAGAAACAGATCTTTTGGAGAAAAATTAGCAAAAAAAGAGCTTTCGAAATCGAATCAAAAACCTGAGCAAACATGCGAGGGTTATGAAAGTGTTGTCCAGATACTACATCTTTCAAAAAAACATAGTATTAACGTGCCGATTTGTCAAGCTGTTTATCGGATTTTATTTGAAAACGCTGCGCCAGAATCCATTATAGATGTTTTTAAATAACATAACTTCAATAGAACGGCTATCGCTTTTGACGAGAGCCGTTTTGCAGCATGATACAAATATTGGCCTAATATCGGCAGTGAAAATAGCAAAGAAACTGGCAGAAGCTATTGATGAATTGCGAAAATTTAAAATAAATATCTCAAAAATAAATTTAAAATATTGCGCGTTTTTCCCAGAGCATATAAAAAAAAGGCTAGAATTTTTATTAATTTTTTTTGAAAATTGGTTCGAAATTTTAAATAAATTAGAGAAAAATGATATTGAAATTGAATATAATAATTATCTTTTTGAAAATCAGACAGATTGTATACAACAAGCTGGGGTTTCTTTGTTTCAGGCGGAAGACTTACTCCAAGAAATTGATTTCATAATGAGTGTTATAATTGAAAATGAAGATAAAACGATTTCTATTATCGCTCTTAATAAACAGTTGTATGAACTGCTGCTGATTCGATTAGGTTTGGAAAATATAGAATATTCTTCGTATATAGAGCATTTCGATAGAAAATCTAAATATTTAATAGAATTTATTAATGAAATTGAGAAAAATTTTGGAGATTTCGGTGAGATTTCTAAGAATGATTTTGATAACTTAGTTAAGGAATTATTGGAATTTTATCCACAGCAAAAGCAAGAAAAAAGAAAAGTTTCTTTAATAAAAATAACTGATATACCTTCTTTTACCCCGGAGATTGTTATCGCATCTTCAATGAATGAAGGTCAGTGGAACATGAGGCATCCAGGAGAGTATTGGTTGCCAAGGATTGTGAGGAGTTATCTCTGTTTACCAATCGAAAATTTTCAAAAAATTACAGAGAATTATTTCTATTCTATATTCAACAAAAACTCTAAAATCTTTTTGACAAGAGCGAAGAAGAGCGGAACAACTATATCGCAAAAAAGCTCGATTTTGGCAAAATTTGAAGCAAGATGCAAGATAAAAAATATTAAAATTGAAAGTAAATTTTTAAATAATTTTTATACAAAAAGCGAAATAAAACAATCAGATAATTTTCATAAAAACTTTGTTATACCAACTGAGTTAAGTTCGTCTAGCGTTGAGTTGTTAGAGAGCAATCCTTATATTTTTTTTGCGAGAGAAATTTTAAATATTTATCCGGAAAATTGCGATAAATTTATTGCAAATTTATCACAATTATTTAAGAAATTTTTATATTCATTTTACACAAATAACAATAAAATTCAAGATATTCTGGAGCAAGTCAAGGAGATTGATCCGTTTTATTATCAGAAATTTAAAAGTGTTTTGGAGTGGCTAAATATTAATGAAAAAAATCAATATATTTCTGATTTTTTTTATAATGTTCATGGAAAAATTGCATTTCCGATTTTTTTTTCTGAAAAAGAAAATTATTTTGTTGACATATCTGCTTTTTTTGATAAAATAACAGTACATGGTAGTTATGCTATCATGCATTTTCATAAATTCCTATATGAAGTAAAAAATCGTGTTCTGACAGCGGCTTTGGTCGCTGAACACGGTCAATTATCAGAAATCATTCCTCCGATTCGAGAAGCAAGAATTTTGTCTTTGACAACTAATGCGGCAAATTGGTATGCGCCAACCGAGATCAAAACAATTGAAATTTCGAAAAAGATGATTGATGATCACAAGGAGCATATAATGAATCTTTTGGAAGAATATTTCGTAAAAAAAGATTTAGAATTTTATGAAAAATCAAAACAAATTTTCAACAAATACAAACATTTTGAAAGGAGATAAACATGTCTAAATTAATAATCGGTAATTGGAAAATGAACGGTAGTATTCCACTTTTAAATGCATTTATTGATTCGATACATTGCGAAAATTTCGTCTTGGCAGTTCCGAATGTTTTCGTAGCATATTCTCACATGAAAGATAAATTTTTAAAATTAGCCGCTCAAGATTGCTCAATTTTCCAAGGATGCGGAGCGCGAACTGGTGAAATTTCGGCCGATATTTTAAAAGAGTCAGGCGCGGAATTTATTATCCTCGGACACAGCGAACGTCGCGCACTCTCTAGCTTTGACGGCATTGACTCGATCTATAAAAAATTGAACAACTCGATAAAGGCTGGATTAAAAGTTATTCTTTGCGTTGCCGAGAATTTTAATAAATTATTAGATAAAAATACTTCTGAATTTATTATAAATAATATTGAAAATATTTATATAGCATTCGAGCCAATTTCGGCCATAGGCTCTGGGAAAGCAGCGTCTTTGCAGGAGATAGTCGACACTTTAAATGCTATCAAATCAAAATTTTCTGGTATAAAATGTATATATGGAGGAAGTGTCAACAGTGAAAATTCGGCGGAAATTTTGACTCTCGAATCCGTCGACGGCGTGTTGATCGGCGGATCCAGTTTGAGGCTCGGCGAAATGAAGGCGATCTTGGGGTGCGACGCTCAAGTTTAAGTCAACATTTGTTAATGTTTTTAAATTGAAAACAATGCTTTTAATTTAAAAAAATGTGTGATATCCTGAATATATAAGGTATTTGGGCATTTTTGCAGAGCGTTTTCGTTTTGCGCAAAACAAGGTGAATATGAGTAAAGTTGAATCGAAGGAACAGTTTAATTTCGCGGCAATGTTGGATGAGTCTTTGCAGACTGCGTCCTCGTTGGATAGCAAGGTTGTCGTTGGAACTATTGTTGGGATTAATGGCGATAAAGTGGTTGTTGATGTCGGGTTGAAGTCTGAGGGCAGACTGTTGCTGAATGATGTCATTGCTTTGAAGGGGACGTCTGATGTAAAAATAGGCGACACGTTGAGTGTTTATGTTGAGAAGTTTGAGGACAAGAATGGCTCTTTGATTCTGAGCATTGAGCGGGCAAAAAAGGAAGCTGTCTGGTCGGAATTAGATAAACATTTTGCTGACAAAACTACGATTAGTTGTGTCGTTATGACGCGCAGCAAGGGTGGGTTTCTGGTGGATATTCGCGGTACTCAGGCGTTTTTGCCTGGAAGCCAAGTTGATATGCGCAGCTTGAAAGATCAGTCGGCTATTGTTGGTTCGACGTTCCAAGTCAAGATAATCAAGATGGACAAAGCTCGTAATAATATTGTAGTTTCACGACGCCTCGCCAACGAAGAATCCCAGCTCGAACTGCGCAAAAATGTTCTGGAGAGTTTGGTGGAGGGCGAGATCAGGACTGGCATTGTTAAAAACACTACTGAATATGGCGCATTCGTTGATTTGGGCGGTATTGATGGCCTTGTGCATGTCACTGATATTGCTTGGCGGCGTGTCGCATCGCCTGCTGATGTTCTGAAGATTAATGAAGAAGTGAAGGTTATTGTCTTGAAGGTGAACAAAGAAAGTGGACGCATATCTTTGGGAATTAAGCAGCTGACTGATTCTCCTTGGTCTGGAATTGAAGACCGTTATGCCGTTGGTTCCGTTTATCCTGGAACCATTGTAAATACCACTGAATATGGGGCTTTCGTTGAACTTGAACCTTGTATCGAAGGCATGGCATATTTATCTGAACTTGTTTGGGGGCGCAAGAATGTTATTCCGAGCAAGGTTTTCAGTGTTGGGATGAAAGTGAATGCTCTGGTTTTGGAGGTCAACGCTTCGAAACGCAAGATAGCTCTTGGGTTGAAGCAATGCACTCCGAATCCGTGGAAAGAGTTTGCTGACAAAAATCCAATTAATTCAGTCATCAAAGGGACTGTGAGTTCTATTACTGAGTTTGGCATTTTCATCACCGTTGGCGATATCGATGGGATGGTGCATTTGTCTGACGTTTCTTGGGATTCTGAACATCAGGAGAGCAAGTCTTTGCCATATCAAAAAGGACAGGAACTAGAAGTCGTTGTTTTGGACGTTAATATAGAAAAAGAACGCATAAATTTGGGTATAAAACAGCTTCATCACGATCCTTTGAAAGATGCCTTTACAATAAATCGCGGCGACACTGTAACTGCAACTGTCTCTGGTTGCAATGCTGCTGGCATAGATGTGACACTGGAAAATGGCTTGCCTGGTTTTGTTAAGAAGATGGATTTGTCCATTGACAAGTTCTTGCAGAAGACTGAGAATTTCACTGTTGGTGACAAGATTGAGGCCGTCGTTTTGACCGTTGATAAGCAGGCTCGTAAGGCCAATCTTTCTATAAAAGCTCTCGAATCGAAACTAGAAAATGAAGCTTTGAAGAATTATGGTTCTTCTTCTGATAACGGAGCTTGTCTTGGAGACCTTTTGGATGATGCGATGAAGGATAAGTTAACGTAACTCGACGATGACTTTAATTGATTTCTTTGGGACGCTGGCTTTTGTAACATCGATTATAGGTCTCGTCCCTCAGATTTTGAAGTCTTACAAAACGAAATCGACGAAGGATATTTCATTTTTGATGCTGCTAAATTACGCGGTATGCGCGGCAGTTTGGGTGATTTATGGTACCTTTATTAGTTCTTCGTTTGTTGTTTGGAGCAACGCTGTTGCATTATTGAGTTCGATAGTGTCTATTATTCAGAAATATATTTATGATAAGAAGGGATTATAAGTCAATTTTGTGTTTAAACGGCGAACTACCGAGCTACGAATTTTTTGAAAATTTTGATCTACCAATAATAGCAGCTGACGGCGCTGCTAATTATTTAACAGAAATTGGTATAGAGCCCAGTATTATAATTGGAGACATGGATAGTGTCAATAAAAATTTGTTATTAATCGGAAAATATATTGAAAGTAAAGATCAAAATTATTGTGATTTCGAAAAATCCATTGACTATATCAAGAAAAATAATTTGGAGCCAACGATAATTTTTGGTATAAACGGCGGATGTCTAGATCGCATATTAAATAATCTTAATATTTTTTCAAAAATTGACGCGACATTATATTGCGATGATATGTTTGGATTCGCAACGAGTTCGAACATTGAAATGACGCTTCCGCTCAATACAAAAATTTCTATTTTTGGACTGCCGAAATGCCTAATTTCTACCAGAGGTTTGAAGTGGGAATTAGATGACAGCATATTGAGTTTTCCAGATTTTAGTTCTTGTTGCAACAGGTCAATTATTCCGAAAATTTCATTTAAAATTTTATCAGGAAAAACGTTAATTTTTATATATACAGTTCCAATATTCGATGCAGGAATTTTTATATAGATAGAATAAAATTTGCTTAAAACACGATAAAAAATTATAAATAACGTTGCTAAACTGAAAAATATATGTTATCCTGAATATAAGGACGAGTATATCGACGGATTTTTAAATGAAGTTGTTTGTTTTGAAAGAGCCGAAATGGGAGCATAGAGTCTCTGTTACACCTGATGCCGCTAAATTTTTGTCAAAATTTGGAAGTATTTTGGTTGAAAAATCTGCTGGCGAGCGTGCTGGTTTTTCAGACGATGATTACAAATCTGTTGGTTGCGTTATCGTCAAACAACGAGATATTGGCGATGCTGACGTTGTTTTCGGAATTGGCCCGATTCGGTGTTTAGATAGTGTTAATGGATGGACTATAATAATTTGTTTGCAAGAGCCATATGAAAATAGAGAGAATTTGCGTTTGGCGAAAGAGAAAAACTTGGCTATGTTTTCTCTCGAGCTTATTCCAAGATCGACTCGTGCTCAATATATGGATGTTTTGTCGTCACAAAGTAGTCTTGCTGGATACAAAGCTGCCATAGAATCCGCGCACTTTCTTCGCAAAGGACTGCCTTTAATGATGACAACGGCTGGGACTGTTCCTGCAGCGAAAGTCCTTGTTATCGGCGCTGGAGTTGCTGGCTTGCAAGCGATTGCTACCGCGAAACGGCTCGGAGCAATTGTTTCTGCTTTTGATGTTAGGACATCGGCTAAAGAGCAGGTTGAAAGCATTGGCGCAAAGTTTGTTGAGGTGGAGTCTGTTGAGAGTGAGGACGGTATTTATGCAACAGAAATGACAGCCTCATATCAAACTGCGCAAGAAGCGAAGTTGCGTTCTGTTATTCCGGCGCAAGACATTATTATAACGACCGCTCAAATTCCGGGAAAAAAAGCTCCGATTATTATAAAAAAAGACATGGTTGCAACGATGAAACGCGGATCTGTTCTAATTGATTTGGCTTCGAAAACTGGTGGAAATTGTGAGTTGACAAAGCATGGCGAAACCGTTTCGGAGCATGGCGTTTTGATAATTTCATTTGATAATATTTTAAATTTAATTGCCTATGACGCATCCAGATTGTTCGCGAAAAACGTTTCGGCTTTTTTCGAGCTGCTATCAAAAGAGATGGAAAAAACAAAGAATTTATCGCAAATTGAGGAGGAAATCATTAAGTCAACATTGCTGACATTTGATGGAGAAATTGTTAACGAGAAATTTAAAGGAGTTTGTTTATGATCACATTTGAAACACTTACTATCTTCGTTCTTTCCTGTTTTGTTGGATATTATGTCGTCCTGAAAGTGACGCCAGCTTTGCATGCTCCGCTTATGTCTGTCACGAACGCAATTTCAAGCGTTATCATAATTGTCGCAATTGGAGCTGTTGGCTGTGATTTAGGCTGCGCTTGTTTGACATATTGGCTCGCGCTTCTTGCAGTTTTTTTAACATCGATCAATATTGTTGGTGGATTCATGTTGACGCACAGGATGCTGGCGATGTTTTCTATAAAAAGAAAGAAAAAAGGAGGCGAAAATGCTTGCTAACATAAACAACTTGATCGTTCCAGTTTTGTTCATACTTGCTCTGAGAGGGCTTTCGTCAGCAAATACAGCTAAGAAAGGCAACTTTTTTGGCATTTTTGGGATGGCGATCGCTATTTTAGGGGCCATATTGTTGCGAAATAATGGGTTCGTTTGTTCGATTGCAATTATTTTTGGAGGGGCAATTGGGTATTGCATTGCGAAAAAAATCGACATGACTGCTTTGCCGCAATTGCTAGCCGCTTTCCATAGCCTTGTTGGATTAGCCGCAGTTTTCATTGATTGCAGCATATTCGCATCTCCAGATGTTTGCCTTCCATTACCATTTTCAGAAGCTATTGAAATAGCTCTTGGTGCTACGATTGGCGCAATAACTTTCTCCGGATCTATCGTTGCGTTCGGCAAGCTTCAAGGATTCGTCAGTGGCAAGGCCTTGCAATTTAAATTTCTGAAGACAATTGCTTTATTATTAACTTTATTCCTGATTGGTGGAATATGTTCATTTATAATTCGCCAAAATTCACTTTTATTTTTAACAATTATTTTAGCCTCTTGTGCGCTTGGATTCATTCAAATCATTGCGATTGGCGGAGCTGATATGCCTGTTATCGTTTCGATGTTGAACTCGTATTCCGGTTGGGCAGCCGCAGGAATTGGGTTTACGCTCAATAATAATATTTTGATAATTGTTGGCGCATTAGTTGGAACTTCAGGAGCAATACTAAGCAATATTATGTGCAAAGGAATGAACAGATCGTTGAAAAAAGTTTTGTTCGGAGCTGGAGGGGCAGAACAAATTGCTATACCTTGTTCAAGAAAAGAGCAAGGAAACGTCAAACTTTGCAGTCCTGAAGATGCTGCGTTTATTGTCAAAAACGCGTCGTCTGTAATCATTGTTCCTGGTTACGGAATGGCGGTTTCGCAAGCTCAACATGTCATAAAAGAGCTTGTAGACATGTTGAAAACAGAAGATATTTCTGTGAAATATGCAATTCATCCAGTTGCTGGAAGAATGCCTGGTCACATGAATGTTTTGCTAGCTGAAGCGAACATTCCTTATGATGATGTTTTCGAGCTCGACGAGATCAATCATGAATTTGGCAGTTGCGATATTGCCATTGTTATTGGGGCAAACGATATCACGAATCCTTCTGCAAAAACCGATCCTAGCTCTCCTATATATGGCATGCCTGTTCTTGATGTTGAAAAAGCAAAAACTGTGTTGTTCGTCAAAAGGTCTTTGGGGACCGGATATGCTGGCATCGACAATCCTCTTTTTTATCAAAGCAACACGCTAATGCTTCTTGGAGACGGAAAAAAAGTTATTGAATGCATTGTAAAAACAATGGAAACTTAAAATTGTTTATTAATTCTAAAGATATTTAATAATTTGCACATATAACTTCCAGTTAAGATAAACCCTATACAATATTCAAACGTGAATATCAAATAAAAAAGCACCGTGCTAAGCTTGGGGAGGATATAACAGAGCTGCCTTAAGGCAAACTCCATACGCACGATGCCAGAAGCTCTTTCGAACTTCGCTTTTAATATTAACACGCAAAAATGGAGTTGTAAAGAACTCTTTTATACTTTTTTAATAACTAAAATTTCAAAAATTGATAGTTGATATGTGATAATTGCCTCTATTTTGTTGAGATTTTAGGCCCTGTATTGCCCAAACAAGTGCGTCAACCCTGTCTGGAGATAACGTTGCTTTCTCATCATATGAGAGCGAGCACATTTGCTTTTCTAGTTCTATGAACCGCTTCGTATGGAAGACTTTCCTCGATTCATAAAGAAACGAAATCGGTTCAGCTCTTGCAACTTTTCCCCTGATTGCCTTTGTAGGATTAATCGGAATATCCGGCTGAATCGTACGAATCATTTCGCTGACCAAATCCCCTCCGTTGTTAGTTTCGACTATGACGCTGCTTGCCGAATAGTTATAAAAAGCATTGCAAACGATCTTGGCCCAGGCTGGCGGGCTGTGTTTTCCGCTCAGGTCTTCCAGAACGTATATACGCTCGTCATTGCCGATTCCAGCGACGATTATGCCGGTTTCGTCTGAGTTTTTGGAGCAGCTGACAGCTGGATCAACACCGATGACCACCCGATCCAAATCAGCGCAGTCAATTTCACGATAGCGTATGTTTTCCTGTTTCCAAACAGTGTTTTCTTTTTCCAAAATCAGCTCGCCAAATAGCTCTTGCTGCCCGCACCTCGTTTCGCTATATTTTACCTTCATCGCTTCGATAAATCGCGCAGACAGGTTTGTCTCATTATCAAAAGTTGATCCCTTCGTCAAGTGTGTTTTTTTGTCTTCAGCCAGCTCCTTCAGGATTTCAAGCGGCCGAGGAGTCGTAGTCATTATGCATTTCGGATCCTCGCCTAGTCTCAACGTGAACATAATTTGAATCCAAATTTCCTCAGGATGCCTGAATTTCGCGAACTCGTCTATCCAAATGAGATCGAACTGCAGCCCACGCATCGATTCATAATTGTCAGCTCCAATGATATACGCAACAGCTCCATTTTTCCAAGCTATCTGATTTTTGGACTTATAATACTTGAATTTTATTACGTCCTCATCTTCAGTTTTGTCTTCGAGATTATTGAACATTTTTTGTGCGATAGACGTAGAAAGCAGACCGCTGATGCCTTCGACCATGATAGTTTTAGCCTCTCCGATCGTCTTTCCAATGATCGCAATCCTCTTATACTTCCCAGAATTGATAAGTTCCATGATATTCTCAGCCCCGGTCCTAGTTTTCCCGAAGCCTCGTCCAGCTAATATCATCCAAAGTGCCCAATCACCATCAGGTAATTTCTGCGACTCCCTAGCAATCTCTCCCCACGACATTATATTTTCCATAATTTTCTCCTTTGCTAAAATGATTGTTGATGTAATTTTTAGATTTAAATGTTTTTGATGTTAGGAACATGCCTAACGTTCCTATGCTACCACTTCCACAAAAACAATGTCAACAAAAAAATGTACATATGCGCATATTTAAAATGTGCGTTCTCCACTTGCAAAATTTTGATTTTTCAAGCAAAATGCTATATGTTGTTCAATATTTTATTGGCGTGCAGATGTCTGAGAAAATAATAAATATACAAGATGCATTTTTGAATTATATGCGCAAGAATAAGGTGCCAGTGACGATTTTTTTGCTAAATGGCGTCAAGTTAACTGGCATTATTTCCTGTTTCGACCAGACGTCGATCGTTGTGAAGCGCGAGGGATATACGCAGCTTGTTTACAAAAATGCGATTTCGACGTTTTCTCCTCATGGTCCGATTAGCGTTTTCGATTGGAATGGACCGAATAATACTTCGGAAAATTTTAGAAAAAAGCCGGATGAAAGTAATAATTCGCTAGACTCTGATGAAGATTCTGACATTGAAGATGATGTGTGTGAATGAGGCCGTTTTTCTTGAACGCCTTCATAGATTTGGAGGCTATTGGGCGGAATTTCAAGGCGATGCAGCAAGTTGTCGGAGAAAACGTTGAGTGCGCGGCAGTCGTCAAAGCCAATGCTTATGGCCTTGGCGATTCAACGGTTTCCGAGAAATTGTATGACATCGGATGCAGGAATTTTTGGGTTGCATATTCAATGGAAGCAGAGAGAATAAGGAAAGTTCTGCCGCTTGACGCGAAGATCTATTTTCTGCATGGCTTTCAAGAATTTGATATTAATTTGTTTAAAAATCAAGGTATAATTCCAGTAATAAACTCAATTGATGAATTTTCGATAATCAAAAAAAAAGGTATAAATTTCGTCTTACATGTCGACACTGGACTTTCCAGAATCGGACTTTCGGAGCACGATTTAGATTGTATTTTATGTGATTTGAAAACCGAAAAAATAGATTATGTCATTTCTCACTTCGCTTGTTCTGATGAAAAGTTTAATAAATTAAATGATATTCAAAAGGAAAAATTTGACAGAATTTTGCATAAAATTAGAAGCATTGTTGATGTAAAAAGCAGTGTTTCTGCAAGCTGTAGCACACTGCTAGATCGCAAATATCACTACGATGCAGTCAGAATTGGAGCGTTCTTATACGGGATAAAGTCTGGAAAATGTCCAATTCCTGAGAACGTTTTCTCATTGAAAGCCAAGGTTTTGCAGACGTATGAAATCGAGCCTGGAACAAGCGTTGGCTATGGCGCGACGTTTATAGCTAAGAGGAAAACAAAAATCTCTGTTGTTTCGATAGGATACGCCGACGGCTTGAAGAGATCGCTTGCGAACAAAGGCTGCGTCTTGTTTTATGACGATTCCGATAGACATTATAAAGCTCCAATTATCGGCAATATCTCGATGGACCTAACTGCCTGCGACGTAACAGCCGTTCCGGAGAATTTGACTATCCACCACGCTGACGCAACGATTCTAAGCAAGGATTACTCAATAAACGATATGGCGATAGACGCCTCAACCATCCCATACGAAATCCTGACAAGCTTCTCACACTCGCAACACACAGGACAATATGAATAAATAGACGATCACTTAATATATTTTACAATATTTTCTCTTTACATTGCCTATTTTTCGTGTTACAATAAAATTATATATGGTGAGAAGTTGAATTATGAGAGTATTAAGATATATATTTTGTTTTTTGCTGAGCTTTCAGTGCTTTGCTGGCGAGAATGAATATCTAATTATAGACGAAGAGTCTGAGAATTTGGTGGGTGAAATTGTCGACAAGTTGAAGGGAGCGCTGAATTATAAGCAGGATATTTCTGTTTATATTTCGAGCAGTCGTGTTTTGAATGCTGCAGCTACTCAAACAGGAGACATAATAGTCAACGCAGGAAGCATAATCAGATGCGAGAATATTTCCGAGTTGATCGCGGTTTTGGCTCACGAAGTTGGCCATGTTGCTGGAGGACACATAACTATGTTCATGTCTCAGCGAAACGCGTTCATGCAAATGGGATTGATCACTATGCTGATTGGTGGCGCAGCTGCAGCATTGTCTGGTGATCCGAGTCCACTTTTGGCCGGCGCATATGGAGCACAGATTTTCCCTCAAAAAATGGCTTTGAGCAAGATGAGACAGATTGAAAATCGCGCTGATTCAAAGGCCGCGGAAGCTGTTAAAAAGTTGGATTGGCCGGTTTTTGCTGGATTTGTCTCTATGCACAGAAAATTGCAGAACACTGTTAATAGCCCTTCTTCAGACGCAAATTATTGGTCGACTCATCCTGAATCTACAATTCGGATTACAAAGTTTTTGGATTATGCAGCTGAGGAAAAAAAGAAGGCCTTTTCGAAGGAAACGATTGATTATTTGGCTTCGCTTCAGCATCGTTTGATGATAATTAAGGCGAAGCTGAAAGCGTTGGTTTGTGATTTGAAAACTGTCGTTGGCGCGCTTGAATCATCGGAAAATAAAGTTGATAAATACGCGCTTGCAATAGCTTTATATCGAGCGAACATGTTTGCTGATGCTGAAAAGTTGATCGATGAAATAATCGCGTCAGATAGCGAAAATTTCTTCAATCCTGCTCATCTGATGGAAATCAAGGCGCTATGTTTGCTTAGTCGTGGAAAACCAAAAACTGCAATGGATTTTGCTTGGTCGCTGTGCCAGAAAAAAACAAAAATATATCGTGATCTGCTCATTTTATATGCGGAAGCCGTGATTCGCTGCGAGTCAAAACAGCATGCAAAACAAGCTATAAACTTGCTCAATATACTATATTTGAAGACTAAAACGGATTTGACTTTGATAAACACTATTGGCAGATTATACGCTCTAATTGGCGATGACACAAGCGCGAGCCTGTTTGCAGCCGAAGCTGCACTTGTCACTGGAGACAAAAAAAGCGCCACCTTCCACTCAAAAAAAGCTATGAAATCCTCTAATAACATCGTCCGCCGCAAAGCTGCAGATGTATTATCCGATGCCTCTGCGGCAAATTGTAGTTGATTTAGCGTAGACAATTATTACATTCTTAATTTTGATAATTTTAGGATTATCTCATAATATATTTTGTTTTATCCAGATGCAAATTGCAGTGATTCTGATCAATCATTGCAATGTCGTTTTTAGTTTTGCAAATTCTTTTGTTTAATTAAGGCTATATAATAAAATAGTTAAAAATTAAAGAACATAGATATATTCAAATAGTGTTCTGCAGAACAATTCTATTTCTGTATCTAGAATATAACGGATTTAAGAGAATTGCTAAAATAATAAAGGCAATACTGATGCTTGGCACAGCCATATGCCATATTAAGTTGCATAACATTTAGATAAAAAGGGAAAAAGCTATTTTAGATTATAGCTATGAATTCTATTTGCATTAGATTTTGTTAAGTTTGAAATTGAATGAGAACGAGCCTACTCTTAAAAATCTATACTTAAAAATTTTTGTATGGAAAAGTAATGGTCAAATCTATAAAATGCATTAATTAGCAAATACAAATTGCTAGAATAAACACACCTGCAGCACTCGACATAGTTAGAGTTTTAGAACAATTTTATCCATTTTTTATTATTTTAGTATGGATAGTAACATTTATCTCGCTATTCTAGATTATAACTACTCACAATCACTACAGCAAACGACATAGTTTTTCGTTCAGCTATATATTTACCAAAGCCGTAACTGGTTGACAATTCCAGCACTTTCTAACACCGTATCACGATTCCTCTCAGAAATTTATTCCTTATAGGTTTGAGCTTGGATTTAATTTCGTATATATTATTTCTCAATTTTATAGCAGAGAAATTGGTTCGGTGGTTTGAGCATGATCAATTCGAACATATTTCCAAGGCCAGAAGAGCATTGTATAGCGTTCATAGAAGCCAGTGTTTCTAAGCATTTCTTGAACTTCTCAAAGCTAGTCTGATTATGCGCTATGTTAGTTTTGAGCATAGTCACTTTTTCGGTTAATTTTGATAAAATATTCATTTTCTTTCTCCTTATTTTAATATGAATTGAAATATTTTAAGTAACTTCTGTAGTTTATATGAGTCCTTGCCACAAAAATACTTTTATGAGAGTAGAGAAAATCAATATACACTAAATGCAAATGTGATATGAATAAAGGGAAGGAGTTATGTAGATCCCCCTAGGTGGGCTGGTGTTAAAGATGAAGTCCTTTACCATAAAAACATTAAGAGAGTATTAACAAATCTGTAAATTCCATGTAAAAAAATGAATTTCTAAATGTATGGGAAAATTATTGGCAATAACTATTTTGTGGAAACTGTATAAAATGTCAGCGATACTATAATAACAAAGTATGCGCGTAATCAATTACAAGGTATGTAATGCATAAGAAGCTCTTTAGAGTTTCTTTTTGAGTTAAAACTATGTAGCTTTTATGCAGAGGGTTTTATCACCAAGCAATTTAAACGAAAAGCTACAGCATTCTTTTTACAAGGTAATAATTTAGCGCTGAGTTGTAATACTATACTAAACATGTTTTTGGCTTCGTAACTATATGTTCTCTATAAAATTTTAGTCGTCATTTCAATGAATCTCCTCCTGTCAGCATCAGTCCATATTCTGATCCCATTCTCTTTTTTTGAATATAAGTTAAAGAACATTAAATCAGCGCTATTCTTCAAAAGCCATTTCCTTCACGCTACAGTTATGACAGCCTCCTCTCTTTGTAACTATTACAATACTTACACTCCACAATATACATACAAACTTATCTCGCAAATATGCTCAAACCTATTATCTATATTATAACGCCCACAACCGCAACCGGTTGCCAATCCCATGATTTTATGAATGATAATTGAGAAAGATAGATTGGATGATCAGAATATGCACTGTTTTAGTGCATTTGAGGTAGGAAGAGACCGAAATTCGTTAAAAAGACTGCTAAACAAGATGTCTCATCTGAATATAAAACTATATGTACCGATGCAAATTACTCGTACAAAAAATAATTCCTAAGTTTATACAGCATATAGTTACAAAGCATAAGATATGTTTAGTAAAGTCTTACAACTCAATGCGAAGATATTATCTTGCAAAAAGAACGCTAGAACTTTTAGCAAAATTGCTTGGTGATAAATTTAATCGTCACTGGAAATAGTTTCAAATTCGCATCCTGTATAATTAATGCTTGCGGAATGTTGATAAATCTGGAATAATATATGAAAGTCTCCTTCGTCTAGAGGTCTAGGACACAGCCCTCTCACGGCTGCAACACGGGTTCAAATCCCGTAGGAGACGCCATTTATTTTGGGCGCCTAGCTCAGTTGGTAGAGCAACTGACTCTTAATCAGTGGGTCATAGGTTCGAATCCTATGGCGCCCACCACATTAAATTTGAATTTTTATTATTTCTTCTATTGAGTTTCGGAAACGCATTGTAACTTAGATTGCGTACTTAATTTCGAAGAAAATTACAACTCGAAAGACGACGCATTACATGACAAATTCATACTGTTAAAACGATACATTACAGCATTAGTTATTTCAGATGTTTTTGCGAATTATCATTTTCATTAATTATAATTGAACAATAATACTTCTTAAACATGCAAAACATTTGAAATAATGTCAAATATTGGAAACTAGCCAACTATTCACGGCCATAACAACAGTTAAGTTTATCACCAAGCAACTTTACGGAAAGCTCCAATGATTCTTTTTGATAGTGCAATCTTGCAAGATAATATCCTAACACTGAGTTGTAATATACTCAGGGATTGGGCATTTTTATTTTCTTAAGATTCATATAATATTTGAGCCATTGCAGAAGTAGGCGTAAATCACAACCTTTCAACATAATCGCATGAGTGATATTTTTGTAGTAATGTTTTTTCTTACACTTTGGCGCGCTCTTTTATTATGAACTCCTGAGTTGTATCTATGAAGATTAATATCTTTAAATATTGCATAGATTGTTATCATAAGACAGTATTCTTTGTTACACACACTCCAATGCATGACAAGCCAAAAACAAATATTACACGTCAATTACTATCATTTTATTGACAGCATATATATGTGCATTTTGAAAGATCTCCAAAGATGCATTTTTATCAATACCGCAACAATATATACTTTAAAAGTAATTGAATTGGTCAATTAAGATATGCTTTTTATCTGTTGCAATTGTTCTT
>BNWD01000003.1 GCA_025998575.1 Alphaproteobacteria bacterium
CGACCGTTTTTTAGCTATCTATACGAAGGAACTTGCAGTAATTAGCAAAATTAACAATAAATACAATTAGAAGAAAGCTTCTTATGTGTAGAGTTGATGAATGCAGAAAATTAAAGAGGGGCGACAAAGAAGCTCGATATTAAACTAAAGATGAATCTTGAACAAAAGCGTAAAAAATTGCAGATATTTCGATAACTTTGATGTAGAAACAATATGAGATAATAAAAACTTTTCAAACGAATTCCGATTTTTATTGTCATTAGCTGTAAATTTTTCACTTGAATACTGTTGATGTATTGCGTATGCTTAAATCTGCTGGTTTCGCTGTCAAGGCGCCAAATATTTAATGGCAAATGCGTTACTCAGTGCTCGGTAAATCAATAATACTTCTAATTAAATATTATTTACAATATATTGGCTGCTATAATTTTAGTCTTCTATGCTTGAATAATCTTTGATAATGATTAATATACGGCAACAATTTACTTAATTGAATAAAATTTTACTTACACTTAATATATCGAAGTTCATTGTTTCTGGACTTCAATATATAACTTGGAAAATTCTTTCCTAATATTCATCATATAAATAATTTCTGTTTAAACTTTTGCAATATTTAATATATGAAGCTTTGTTGTTTTATGACGCTTACTTAATTAGTAATAAATGATTTTCTAATTTTTCACTTAATATAGAATTTTCTTTTTTGCTATTGTGCTTGATATAATGCCAGCGTTTATAAACTTGTGTTAGTTGCAAACATTTCGCTTAATTGAATAACAATCGCAAATTATTTTTCAAGGCAATCTAGTATTTTTCTAATTTAGAATTTGATTTTCCATATCAATATTTTCAATGATCAACTATTGCCTTTGTCTATTTCAAATGCAGTCTGTTTCTGTAATCTTTGATTTTTTTAATAAGGGCGCACAGTTCATCCATCTCTAAATTTACATATAGCAATAGATACACATAAGAATTTTCTTTTTACGCTTTATTTGCGGTATATTTTAATCATTATATTGAAAATTTGTATAAATATTCCATTTTTTATATCTTTGCTCGTTTGCGCTAGATAAAGTTGAACAAATGGAAAACATTCGCACGATAACAACGTATTATCTCAATAATTACACATTGCTCTTTATAAATTTTCTTATGAATAATTTAACTATAACAAGTTGATAATTAAAAACTCTTTCTTTAAAGCTATATTTTTTTCATACCTAGCGATCATTTGGAACAATAACATGACTTTAAATGCCATTTCGTTATTTCTCCATTAATAAAATTTACTATTTCGCGATAATTACTCACCTCAATAACAAACCTAATATATAAGAATTTTATTTCCCATAAATTTATATATACATTTTATTGTAAATTCATTTTGAATATCATTAGAGTGTTGCAATGCTAATCAGACTGTTTGAACTTTTACAATGCTTGATATAACGTCAGCTGTTACATGATTTTATTGCGTTAGTAGAAAATACTTAATAGAATTTTCGCTGTCGCTTTGTTATGATCAATCGAATTCGTTGTTTTTGATTGTTTCATGTTAGCTGTGAATGGAGCGGTATGCAGGTGCTCATTTGGAGTTGCGCCGGGGCCGCTCAGCATCCTTCCTTTGAACAGAGTTCTCGCCTGCAACTTGCCAGTTGCTAGCATAACCAACTTCGTTCCGATGCTCAATATCGCATGCTTCGGAATGTGCTCGTGCCCTGCCAATCCAGCCGTTGCGGCAGCTACAGCGGCTGCACTTGGCGTCTTGACTCCAATGCCATGCGTTCCAGTTATTGCGTCTCCTTGGGTATCGACTAAACCAACAGTGCTGCTGGCTACAGGAGCAGTCGTCATGAATGGAAATATGTGTATGTGCGCCTTTGGTGGCGCTGTCACAATAAACATGCCAGGCCAATTCACCGTTGTGTAAGTAATTTTATAACTTAAAATTTAAATAATTCAAATGCTGCTTACATTCGCGTTGAATTCATCGTATAATGCGATTTTAGATTATTTCAGAAATGACATGCAAAAGCAGGCTGGTTTTTTCGTTTTTCTGCGCGAATCCATTCCAGGAACGATCTGGGCGATTGGCGTGTCTTCGCTGTTGATCAACATTTCGACGTCGGTCGTTTTCTCCGGCTCTGCGCTATATATGAAGAGTGCGTTTGGCGTCGCCATTTCGACGATAGCCCTTCTGGAGGCGATTGTTGAGGCTATCGCGCATTGCATTCGTATTTTCTCTGGAATTTTGAGCGATTATTTGCGAAACAGGAAATATCTAATGTGCATTGGATTTGTTTTGATCGCTGTTTCCAAGCCTTTGCTCGCCTTTTCTGGATCTGTTTTTCAAGTTTTCCTTGCGCGCACTATCGAGCGATTGGGGAATGGCATTCAGGCGACTCCACGAGATGCTATGGTCAGCGAAGTTGCGAAAAAGGAGCAGAAGGGCGCTTGTTTCGGTATGCGCCAGAGCCTGGCCGTTGTTGGTTCGACGCTTGGCGGGATATTGGGTGTTGTTGTGATGAGCGCGACGAACAATAGCTTTCGCGCGATGTTTCTTTATACTGGCATTCCAGCGTTTGTTGCCGTTTTGATCGTCATATTTTTTGTGAAGGAAAGCAACAGTGCGAGCGCTCAAAAATCTCTTCATCCAAAATGGAAGCTGCGCGATTGCACGCTTTTGGGCGGGAAATTTTGGATTTTAATGGCTATTGTTTCTATTTTCATGCTGGGAAAATTCAGCGAGACGTTCATCGCTCTCCACGCCTGCGAAAATTTCGGCCTCGGGGTTGGATACGCTACGGTTATAACGACAAGTTACAACATCGTCTCGGCGCTGGTTTCGTATCCAATCGGCCGCCTGTCAGACAAAATGGACCGCCCAATCCTGCTTTTATGCGGGTTTGCGCTCTTGATTTTCTCGCATTTGCTCATCTGGTTTTCATTAAATCTTCCGATGATTTTTGCAGGAACAATGCTCTGGGGGGCGCACATAGGAATCACGCAAAGCATATTGGCGGCGCTCGTCTCTGACTTCGTCCCACGAAATTTGCGCGGAACAGGCTTTGGTGTTTACTATCTGATAACCGCGATTTCCAACGCTTTGGCGAGCATAACGGCAGGAATTATCGCGCAAAAAAGCGGAGAAGCGAGCGCATTCTTATTCGGGGCAGCATTCTGCTCAATCGCGTTCTTGACATTGCTGATAGCCAGGAAACACTTGAAATGCGATGAATTATAACGCGAACAAATTGCCATTTCAGCAAAAATTGATATAATTATAATAAAAAGAAAAAGATTTTTATGAAAGAGTATTGGAAAAATATAAAAAAGGTTTATAATGCTTTTTCAGTGTCTTTTTCTCAAAATAGCTTCTTTTATAAAGCCTCGCTTGACACTCGCAGCTCCATTTTCGCAACTGAGCGCTTCATTCCTGACTCATGGCCTGGAACGCAGAGCGCAGGCTCCAATATTCTCAACGGCATCGTTTTTTCCGAGCTATCCGATGTTCCGTTAAGTTTGGTCGAACTCATCATATATAGCCCAGTTTGCAATGGTTTCGAGGATGCTGCAAAATATGCAAACAGCTTTTTTTGGCTGCGAGATCTGCAAGCTATTGGCGGAAACAGTGCGCGAAAATATGCGAGAAAACTCATCGCGGCCTTTATTGAAAGCTATCGGGATGAGAAGCGATTTTGGACGCGCGACTTCCAATGGGCGCCAGAGGTCATTGGAGAGCGGATATGCAGTTGGATTTTTTCATATTCGTTCGTAGCCTCAGGGGCTGATGACGATTTTCAGAAGGAAATGCTGTCTTCGTTGTGTGAGCAATATTCACATTTATTGAAATCTTATAGAGCCGAAACAGATAATTACTTGAAAATAATCGCACTAAAGGCTATAATGTTTTGCAAATGTTTTTCGGCAAATATTGATAGACGCTCGTTAAGGAAATTTGCATCAAGATTGGACAACTGCATAACAGAAATTTTCGATAAAAACGGCATGCTTTTGACAAGAAATCCAGTTGATTATTTCAATTTGTTCAGAAGTTTGGTAGAAATAAAATTTGCGTTGAAAGGAGGGCCAATAGAACTGAAATCATTCGAAAACCTGCCGAACATGGCGGCTTGCATACGGATGCTGAGGATGGGAGACGGTAGAATTTCTGAGTTCCAAGGTGATATCGAGCCTCAAAAATCGTTCATAATTCCGACAAGAAGCATTGTCGACGCAGCGATTTCTGTTATCGATGCAAGCAGCAGCAATGTTAATTTGCCGACAAGTTTTAGCCGAATTTCTACGAAGGAAATAACGATTATTGTCAATAATAAAATTTCTAATGTCAAGTCAAAATTTAACGATTTTAATAAACCTGGCATTAATATTTTTGATTTTGAATCCAGTTTTGGCATAAATAAATTAATTTCTCGTGCTGATATATCGATTATTTTCAATAAATTTAGAGTAAAAATAACTAAAAATTCTGAAAATTTTTATAAAATATTTAATAAAAATGGCGGATTATTATACACAGGATTTTTGCAAAGTAATAGTTTCGGATTGCCGCTTGTTGTTGAGCGCGAAATTTTTGTTTCCCTTTCTGAGCCCAAAATGAAAGGCATTGACTATATTCGCATTCCATCGGATTTTATTATTTTTTCTAGGTTTGTTTTTAATAAAAAATGCGAAATAAATAAGCCAACTCAAAAAAGCATTATAATAAATTTAGGACAAAACAAATATAAATTAAGCTCAATTTTTAAACAAAATTCGAATAATATAGCAGTGATAAATAAGAGTAAGCTTTTGTATCCTGCTGTTGAGATTGGTGTTCGATCTGAAGCTGAGCAGGAGGTTCGAATAGACTGGGAAATAGGGAAAATGGAAGGATAGAGATATGTGTGTGACGACGAGAAGTTTTTTGGTTTATGGCAAGAATAAAGCGCAAAATTTAGGTAAATCTTATGAATTAGCGATCAATTATATGATAACAAATAGCGCTCTTGATTCAGTTGAAGTTGAAAAATATGCGAGAAATAATGTATATCCGAATTTTTTGTTTCTGAAAAAAGCGGAGGAGGACAACGAGCTTTCTGTTGACGCCGCGCGAACTATTAACGAATTTTTATCCAGGAAAGCCGAGATTAACGGAAACAGCGCGGTCATCATAGATTCCGCCGAGCTCATGTCCAGCAACGCCGCCAATTCTCTGCTAAAAACTTTGGAAGAACCTCCAGAAAATTTTATTATAATTTTATCAACTAGCAGGCTGAGCTCCATACTGCCGACGATAAGATCTCGTTGCGTCAAGATAAAGGTTGAGACCGAAAATATTTCTACGAACAGTTTTGACGATTGCGCTTCTTATGTAAAAAAAGTATTCAGCGCCGCAGGGAAAATCGAAAGTGATGCGTTCATAGAAAAATCAGTGAATTTTATAAAAACAGGAATGTCGAGTATTTCAGAGTTCGTGAAAGCATTGGAAGCAGGGGAGTTGGAGTTGTTTAAGGAGGTATGCTTTCTCTATGTTCACTTTCATTTATACAAGAATCCGGATTATAACTTGGCCGATATGGCATTGAAATTGCAAGATTTATTGGAGATTTCGAATGAAACATACCCAGATAAACAGAGTTTGGTGACTGCAATTTGGTGTATTTTTAAGGAGAATTTGTTATAATTTTGTCGATTATTTTCAGATCTTCTGGCAGATCGGATTCGAATGATAAATTCTCGCCAGTCATCGGATGAATAAAAGAAAGCCTTCTCGAGTGCAGCGCTTGTCTTTTCAAATTTCTGATAAATTTTGGATAAATTTCTTCTATTTTCTGTTTGCCATAGACTTGATCACCGATAACGTGCGTCCCTAAATATTTCATATGTATTCTTATTTGATGCGTTCTTCCGGTCAATAATTCACAATTAATTTTCGATATAGCTTTCGTCGAAGAAAAATAAAAGCTTCTCTCTGTGTTATAAAGCGTCAGAGCCTTTTTACCAGTCGTTTCACTAACAGTATATTGCTGTCTGAGCCTCTGATGCCTTGTCAAAAAAGTCTCTATTTTGCCACATCTTTCTTTTGGACAGCCAAACACAAAGCAAGCGTATTCCCGTTTCAGGGTTTTGCCCTTTTCACAGGCAAACATATCGGAAAACGCTCTGTGCGCAGCATCTGTTTTTGCAATTAACATCAGCCCAGACGTGTCTTTATCAAGCCTGTGAACAATCCCTGGCCGCGATTTATCACCAACATTCGCAAAATTCTCAAACTTATGCACCAACGCATTCACAATCGTTCCAGTCTTGTGCCCAGGCGCAGGGTGACAAACGATTCCGCATGGCTTATCAATTATTATTATGTGTTCGTCTTCGAAAATTACATCTAAATTTAGCTCCTCCGCTTCAATTTTATAGTCGTTATCATCTGTATACTCCTCGATATTCAACTCAATTTCGCACGCCTCTCGGACCTTCCACGCGCAATCTCTGACCTCTTCCGCGCCACAGCGGACAACCCCCTCCTTTATATATTTTTGCACTTTTGCTCTCGAGATGTCAAGTAATATTTTCGGGATAACTACATCTATTCTTTCGCCGATGAAATTTTCCTTGATTTTTATTTGCATTTGTGAGTCATAAAAAGAATATAGCCGCGCCGACAATCACTCTGTATATGGTTATCAAAAAAAAGCCACGATTTTCCATAAATTTTATCGATGGAAATATGGCCAAAATCCCGATCAGAGCAGTTACAGCGACTCCAATTAGATTGTTTTTTTCGAAAATATTTAAATTATTTCTATTAAAACTTTCATAAAATTCTAATGTTAAAGATCCAAAAATGCTAGGTATAGCAAGCAAAAGCGAGAAGTGAATTGCTTTTTTTCTGTCGATCAACAACATTCTGGCGGACGTCAGACATATTCCAAAACGACTGATTCCAGGAAAAATTGCGACAGCTTGGAAGCACCCGAGAATAAAAGCTTGCCAAACCGGAACTATCGACTTATCATTTCTTTTCATCATACAAGAAATCCTGTCAAAAATCAATAATATAATGCCGAATATTATGCAGACAGCGCCCATAATTTTTGGCGAGTCAAATTCCTTGACGAAATCTCTTGCAAAATATCCTAAAATAGTGACGGGGATAGTTGCCAACAAAAGTTGCCAAAAATAAGTCTCAGATAGTTTGGTTTTTGATGAAAATATTCCACGAAATATGTTTAAAATTTCTCGCTGAAAATAAAGCAAAAGAGTCAAAAGGCTGCCGACGTGCAATGAAATTTTGAGCGAGAAAGAGAAGCTTTCGATGTGAAATAATTTAGAGAATAAATGGAGATTGACTGACGAGCTGATGGGCAGAATTTCACCAATTCCTTGCACGAAACTCAAGATAAATATGTCAAAATCCATACTCAAAACGCCAATGGTGCCCAGAAGAAGACTCGAACTTCCATGGATTTCTCCGCACGCACCTGAAGCGTGTGCGTCTACCAATTCCGCCATCTGGGCAATAAAAAACATTATAACACATCATCGCCCGGCCTTGCAACTATTTTCAAAAACTTGACAAGCGCGCGCGGGCGTGAGACAATATAATTATGTATTGGTGTGTTTGCGTTGTTGGTGGGGTTTTATGTTTGCGATAGTGAAGACTGGCGGGAAGCAGTATTGCGTCAAAGCTGGCGATGTCGTCAAGGTTGAGAAGCTTGAGGCTGAGCCTGGCGCAAAAATTTCGTTGTCTGATGTTTTGTTCACCGCCTCTGATTCAGCGGTGAACGTCAACGCATCAGATGTTGGAAATGCGTCGGTTGCGGCCGAAGTGATGAAGCATGTTCGAAATAAGAAGTTGATAGTTTTTAAGAAAATTCGCCGGCATAATCACAGGCGGAAAAATGGGCACAGGCAGTGGATGACGGTATTGAAAATCACTGATATATCATTGTCAGGCGCCGCTAAATAAGAGGAGATTGATATGGCGACAAAAAAAGCTGGTGGTAGTTCAAGAAACGGAAGAGATAGTATTGGCCGCCGTTTGGGCGTGAAGAGATTTGGCGGACAATATGTTTTGGCTGGAACGATAATTCTTCGCCAACGCGGCACAAAATATAAGACGCATGATAATGTTGGCCTTGGCAAAGATCACACAATTTATGCTATGGTCGATGGATCGGTTTATTTTAGATCCGGCAGAGATAATAGAACGTATGTTGGCGTTTCTCCTCTTGCGGCCTAGATGAACACGTGGCAACTGGAAGACATATACAGCTCTGCTCACGCGAAAGAGTTGAGCTCAGATTGTGAACTGGTTGAGCGTTTAATTGAGGATTTTTGCGCGAAACACAAAAATAAATTGACTATCGACGCTTTGCAAGAGAGTATTGTTGACTATGAAACGATAATTAACTTCGCGGAAAAGATTGGAGGTTATGCGTTTTTGCAATTGCAAACGAGGCTTGATAATCACGAGGCTTTGACTTTTTTTCAAGAAAAAACAGAGTGGTTGTGTGAGGTAAGTTCGAGATTGGTGTTTTTTTGCAACGATATAGCGAGGCTTGACAAGAAAAAAGTTGAAGCCTCGATAGAGCGCTCTGAAATATTGAAAAAATATGAATCTTGGATTTCGAACTGCTTTCGATATCAACCGCATTTGCTGTCGAATGAAGCTGAAGAAGCGCTTGCTAAAAAATTTATGACGTCGAGCAATTCTTGGATTCGAATGTTCGATGAGATATTGGCGTGCTTGCAGTTCAATTTTGAAGGGGAAGAGAAAACGTTTACGGAACTGTTGGAAATTGCAAATCATTCCGACAACGAAGAAAAAAGAGCGCGCGCGGCAAAGAGTATCTCAGAAAAACTGACTGAAAACAGTTTTTATTTCAAGCATATATACAACAATGTGATGCTCGATCGTCGCATAGAAAATAAGTTGAGAAATTACGAAAAACCGGAATCTTTTCGTAATCTTTCTAACAATATAGATCAAGCGTCTGTGGATTTTTTGGTGGAAGCGATTGAAAGCCGTTACGAACAGACGTCGCATAGATATTATGCGCTGAAAGCGAAGATTTTAGGAAAGCAGAAATTGGAATATTGGGACAGAAATATTTCGATAAAATTATCAAATATTTTTAATAAAAAATTCGATTATAAAGCGGCAGCTGGCTTGGTTTTGGAAACTTTCTGCGCGTTTTCTCCAATATTCGCCGATATAGCCTCGGATTTTATTAATAAAAATTGGATAGATGTCTATCCTAAACTTGGAAAGACATCTGGCGCCTTCGCATGCAGCTGCTCGACAAGCGTTCATCCATATATTCTTCTGAATTATTTTGATACAATAAGAGATGTCTCAACTCTCGCCCACGAACTCGGACATGGCATTCATCAAGTTTTAGCGGCAAAAAACGGCGCTCTTTTGGCTGAAACTCCAATAACTTTGGCAGAGCTGGCCTCTTTGTTTGCTGAAAAATTGTTATTTGAAAAGCTGTTCGCTAATGCAGAGACGATCGAGGAGAAGATCGATTTGTTGTGTTGGAGACTGGACGACACGATAAATTCAACAATAAGGCAGATTTCGTTCTTCAAGTTCGAGAGAGATGCGCACGAACTGAGATCGACAAAGGAACTATTTGTCGAAGATTTGTCTGAAATTTTCTTGAAAAACCAAAGAAAATGCCTTGGAAATTCTGTCAATGTTGATGAATGCGTTGGGATTTATTGGACGTATATTTCACATTTCTTTCACTCTCCTTTTTATGTCTACGCATACGCATTTGGTGAAATTTTTGTTAATGCTTTATACAAAAACTATAAGAAATTTTCTGATAATTTTGTCGAAAAATATATTAAAATGCTATCTAAAGGTGGTATTGATAGATATGATATTGCAGCTCAAACATTTGATCTTGATCCTTCGAAGAAGGAGTTTTGGAAAGATGGCGTTGATGAAATTGAAGCGCAGATAAATTATTTAGAGAATTTGTATAATGGTCTGCTATGCAATTAAAAAGTTCTTAAAATTTTCGCTATATATTTTAATTTTTACATCGCTCTTTATATATGCCCTTCAAGTTTCTTATGTTCAAAAACTGTTATTAAATGCCGCTTTGGGAAAAAACTATACTATTTATCTCGGCAAAATTAGCGGGCTATTCCCATTCAATTTTTCAATAAAAATGATTTCAGTTTCTTCGAAAGGAGACTCTATATCTGCAGAAAATTTATCTATTATTTTAAAGGAAAGTTTAACAAAAATTAACATAGTTTCTGCTGAAAAAGTTAGCGCTAAATTAAATCCTGCCACAAAATTCTCTGTTTCAGATATAAAGGATATTTTATCACTTCTCGCTCAGAAATTTGTGAAAAATATAGATATAAAACAAGCAGATATTGACGATATTAAAATAAAGGATTTTAAATTTAATTTAGACAAAAAGACGAAACTAAGAGCTGCCAAGTGTTTGGTGAATGAAAAGAAAGCGGAAATTTCATATAATTTTGAAGACGGAAAAATGTTTTCCGATTTAGTTTTCGACAATATAGACGCCAATATTATTTATGAAATGGCAAATAATCAGCTCAACATACACACGCGATTCAATAATAAAAAAATAAATTTTGATGGAGTGTTGAATAACGATAGCATAAGCGGGATTATATCGGGCGCAGATTCAAAATATAGCCTTGCTTGCTCGCTAAAATTCGATGGAAATTCCGCTATTTCTGAATTTTTCTCAAAGGACTTCGGCGTTTCTGGAAGCGTTTCTTATAATTTTGCAACGAAAATGACTGTAGCCAACGGGATTATTTTTGAAAATGGCGTTGTTATAAAGCCGTTTTCCATGGACGAAAATTTGAAAATAAAAAACATCGATGTGCTTTTGAAAAAAGGAAAAGCACAAATCACTGATATAAATTTATCTCAGGAAAACTTTTCGCTTGGCAAAGTATATTTCAATAATATCGATCTGGCCCAATTCTTCGATAAAAGAACTGACGTGTCTGGAATAGTTACTGGCCGCGCTGTTTTTCGAAATGCCGGAGAGGATCTCAAGATTTTTGTTAAAAATTCGAAAGTTTTCAACGTGAAAATTCCGGACCTAACTATAAACGGAAGATATTCTGAAAATAAAATAGATATCGATATTTCGTATAAAGTTTTAAACAAAATAAATAAAATTTTTGGATATATTTGCCCAGCAAAGTGGATTGTTACTAACAATAGTAAAATGAAAATAAGTTCTAAAGGCAGGATAAATATTTCCGATTATTTGTCCAAAAACATTGCGCAAGGGATCATAAAATATTCGCTCGATATAGCAGGAACGCCTTTGGCGCCAATTGTTTCTGGAGATTTAAAATTGAAAGATGGGCTCTATATAAACAAAGCCAGCGGAACGTATATTAAAAACGGAACGATTGAAGCAATCGTAAGAAACAATAAATTGACAATAACAAAAATCCACGCAACAGACGACTTAAAGTCTCAAGGAAAAATTTCCGGGAGCGGCAGCATTGCTCTGAACAAAACGGAATTGCTTGCGGATATCATGCTCCATTTTGATAAGATGGAGGCAGTCGATATAGTCGGTTTCGACGGAAAATTGTCTGGAGATATTTCAATAAAAGGCGGAACGGCAAATGGTCTCAAAGTCTTGGGAGACTTGCATTGTGACAATGCGCTCTATGACGTCTCGAGCATCATAACGCAATCCAATATGGCGTTCGAAATATTGGAAGAAAAAATCGAAAAGAAAGAGGTTGAAAAAGACGTTTTAGCATTGCCGTTTGGCGTTTTGTTTGACGTTCGATTTTCGTTTAAACCGAAACTGAGGATGATAGGGGCTGGAATCAATAGCAGGTGGATAGGCGGCGGATTCTTGAAAGGAGATTTGAAAAACCTTGAATATGGCGCGAAAATAACGCTTGTGAAAGGCGGCATTCAAGTCGCAGGAAAAGATTTCAAACTCAAAAACGGCACCATATGGCTCGATATGAACTGCCCAGGCGTGTTTTTTGTCGATGTTTCAGCCACGAAATCTATAGAAAGCATACACGTCGGAGCGAAGTTTATCCAAGACAAATCTGGCTCAGACGTCAGGTTTTTCTCAAATCCGTATATGTCCAAAAACGACATTTTGTCATACCTGCTCTTCAACCACAAAGCCAGCGAAATAACGGCAAGCGAAGGTCCAGTGCTGTTTTCTGTGATGTCGACTCTCTCTGGAAACAAAGGCGCCGATATCATGTCGAAAATAAAAACGATCTGCAGAGTAGATTCTTTTGACGTGAAGCAAGGCAAAAATGACGGCAAGGGTGAATATGGAGCTCTGAGCGTCGGCAAAAAGTTGGGACGTAATGTCAATTTGAACGTCGAGCAGGGCAACGGCAAAGACACGACAAGGGCAACGATCGAGGCGAAAATGAAGAAAAATACGAAGGTTGTCGTCGATGTTTACGGCAAGAACGCGCCTGGCGTCGGCATTCTTTGGAACAAAAGATATTGAAAAATTATAGCGTTGGCCTCAGAATAAATATCGATGAATCGTTCTCGTATTCTTCATCTTTGGAGTTATTGGAAGGACAATTAGTCGCTGTTAACTTTAGAAACAGAGAAGAGATCGGCGTTATAGTTGCTCAAGAACCCCCTGAGTTTTCAGGAACTATAAAGGAAATTAACGCAATCCTCCCATACAATATCAACAAGGAATACATAAAATTTGCAAGATTCGTCGCTAGCTATAATTTAACAAAATTTGGAAAAGTTTTGAAATTACTAATTCCGTTTTCAATCAATAAGTTATTGCTTCCGGAAAAACAAATAAAAGAGAAGTCGTTTGAAAAAGAAAACGCAATTTTGAATAAAGAGCAAGAAGAAGCTGTCGCAAAAATGCTAAAATTTGTTGATAATTTTAAAGTTATATTGCTGCATGGCATAACTGGCTCTGGGAAAACTGAGGTATTTTTGGAGTTTGCAAAATCGATTGTCAACGAGAAAAAACAGATTTTAATAATGGTTCCGGAGATATCTCTCTCAGATGAACTGTCAGAAAAAGTTTCAAAAAGGCTCGGACTAAAATGTCATATTTGGCACAATTCAGTCACGCCAACGAAGAAACTTTCCATCTGGAAAAAAATTGCTGATGGCGAACAGATTTGCATAGTAGGCGCTAGATCCGCTTTATTCGTCCCATTCAAAAATCTTGGATGCATTATCATAGACGAGGAGCACGACCAATCCTACAAACAGAACGAAACGATCGTTTATCATGCACGCGACATGGCGATATATCTGGGCCAATGCCTTGGCATTCCTGTCATTCTCTCCTCCGCAACTCCGTCCATCGAGTCGTATAACAATTGTCTGATAAAAAAATACGAATATATAAAAATTAACTCGAGATACTTCGAGAACGCCAAATTGCCAAGCGTTTATATAGACGATATGAGAACTCACAAAAGCCGCTCTATCTTAAGTCCGCGCTCAATTGTCGAGATAGAAAAATGCCTAAACTCCGGCAAACAAGCCCTGATTTTCGTCAACAGACGCGGACATACGCCAAAAATTTTATGCAAATCCTGCGGCTGGAAAATGGAATGCCCAGGCTGCTCATCATGGCTCTGCTATCACTGTTTGACAAACGAACTCATCTGCCATCATTGCGGCCACAAAGCCGAACTCAAAGAGAAATGCGGAGAATGCGGGAAATCTTCGCTTACTGGAATTGGCGCCGGCGTTGAAAAAGTTTCTCTCGAATGCACCGAAATCTTCCCGACCACCAGAATACTAACACTTTCAAGCGACACAATCAACACTCCAAACAAGATTTCAAAGGCCTTGAGTTTGATCAAAAACAAACAAGTTGACCTGATAGTCGGAACTCAAATAGTCTCGAAAGGCCACAACTTCAACGACCTGAACTTAGCCGTCATAACCTCCATAGACTCGATGCTATACGGCGACGATTTCAGATCAATCGAGCGCGCATTTCAGATAATCCAACAGGTCTCCGGCCGAGCCGGACGCAGCGGAACTGGCGAAGGGAAAGTGATAATTCAGACATACAACCCAAGTGATAAATTCATAAAATTGATCGAGAAGAATGACACGGAAGAATTTTACAACATCGAAATAGCCAATAGAAAATTGACCAAAATGCCGCCATTCGGAAAGCTTGCATCACTAACTCTATCAGGATTCAACGAAGCTGAGGTCTCTCGATTTGCTAAAAAACTGATTCAACTTGCCCCAAGACAAAACGGAATTAAAATACTCGGCCCAATCCAACCAATACTCTTCAAACTCAGATCAAAATACAGACTCAAAATATATGTCTTTTCCACACAAAACCTCCAACCATACATATCACAACTGCTCACCTCAACCAAAATCCCACCAAACATAACAACCAACACAGACTTCACCCCAACAGAGTTTGGATAAATCATCGACCTATCCAAACCCGCTAGAAAATCAAAAAAGCGCCATATTAAGCATTCCATAACTGATCAAATCAAGAGAACCAATATCAATAAAAGAGGAGGTTCGCTTACAAGTCTTCAACATTATTCACACTCCAACCAACACTCTTCAAACTCAGATCAAAATATAAACATCCATACAATTGACGTTTTGTGAAGCAATTTTGTCAAAAATGACTAATAACTCTTAGCGAAGACAGCAAGTTTATTGGTTTTGACGCCAGAGAAAATGCATTTACCTTCTTCGCCACTGTTTCCAGGAGTTAGCAAGCAGCGGACAGAGAGCGCAGTGTTTACCAAGTGTGAAGCAACTACTTCGTCCGAATCGTAGCAATACCCTAAAGCAAAGCCTTTCCCACCTTCTTTAAAATAAGATAATAATTCTGCACATGAGGTGAAAGAATTTGTGTTCTTCTTGAAATAATCTTGAGCTTTGGCCTTTAACCGACTGTCATGTTCGTCCAATAATGAAGAAATTTTCACATCAAATTCAGATAATGAGAGCGTATTTTCGTAAAGATTATCAGAGCGCGAAACAACAAAAACACTATTAGAATTTGTTTCTTTTGCGCCAATCAAAATAATATATGGAACGCCTTTTTTAATATAAGTCCATTTTTTTGCAGAAAACGTGTGATGTTGATTTAAATCCAAAAATACTCTACATTTTTTCAATAGATTTTCATAAATTTTCATGCAATAATTAACAACATCTTCGGAGAAACCTACAGGAATAATAACAAAATGGAAAGGAGCGATAGCTGTTGGCAAATTTATACCAGATGAGTCGCCGTGCGTCAAAATAACAGCGCCAACATCGCGAGTAGACGTGCCCCACGAGCTAGTGAATGCCAGTTCTTTTTCTCCGCTTCTGTTTTGAAAGAGAATGTTTAATTTTTTCGAATAATGTTGCCCCAAAACGTGGCTTGTTGCACTTTGCAAAGCCTTTCCATCTTGCATCATGCATTCAACAGTCAGCGTTTTTGAAGAGCCTGGGAAACGGTCAAAAGAAGGCTTTTCACCAGAACATCCACACAATAACAAATCGCCCAACAACACCTTTTCATACGACTTGTGTATCGTGAAAATGAACCTATCAGCGTCCTCAAAAGTTTCATGAACGCCATGTCCTTCCTGCCACAGAATCTCGGTTGTGCGCAAGAAAAACCGTGTCCGCATCTCAGGCCGGAAGACATTGCACCATTGATTATAAAGCATCGGCAAATCGCGATATGACAACGCAATGGAAGAGAAATATTTACCGAAAACGACCTCAGAAGTAGGACGAATAACATATAGACTTTCAGTGTGCGTGTCAGAGATATTATCAGGCAAACCAGCATGAAAACACTCATAATTTCCCATGTGTTTTTGATAAATTTCAGCAGAAATCAGAGTCGGAAAATACACCTCATGAACATTGTTTTTGTTGAATTCGGCAGTCAACAATTCACGAATTTTCGACCAAATCTGCAGACCATACGGCAACAAAATCATGCACCCGCGAACATCAGAATACGTCGCCAACTCCGCATCATCTATCAGCCGCTGATACCAATCATCAATACTCTCCACCACAACCCCCAGCTCAGCCACAACAATCCTAACAAAACATGCTTATACCATTTATGATAGCATGGTTTATGGTTGCATTCACTAAAAATAATATAATGAAAGTAGGCTTTTGCATTAAAATATACTTGGCGATAAACATTAACAATGTGTTAATTAAATTTTTAACTTAGAAAAAAATACAGTGCTAAAATTATTTATAATGCAGCTCGATGTGAAACAAATATTTATTCATAAAGCACAAAAATAACGCTTGCGAACCTCAAAAATTGGAATGATTTCGAATATTCTATAAGACTATAGTTAGCTGTAATTTTCAGTGAACTAAAATAGTGGCAATCAGTATTTTAAATATTGTTTAGAATATAAACGAAAAAACTTATTAAATTATATTTAGTATTCTTTTGTCTACCTATTTCACAATAATATTATTGCAACTTTAAAATTAATCTTATTTTAGAATAAACAAAATTCATAACTAATAACAGTAATTTTAAAATATAAGCTTACAATTATCATAAATTTACATATCTAGAATTTTTATTTTTTACGCACATACATTAACATTTGGGACGCTATAAATATATAGCGTGAAAGAATGCAGATGCTATTATAGTCAATTTATGTGTTTCAAGATTATTTGAGAAATTGCGCATTGCCTCATTTTTTCTACAGATATATTATTATATAATATATAGCGCAGGCTGTACAAAGCTAACTAATTGCGTCCTGTAATTTTTATTAAAAAAGCACAATTTTAAATTATTATGCCGAGAAATAATTTGTTGTGTTTATGGAAAAAGCACTTCAAACATTGCAGTTCTTGCGAAGAATGGAAGAATGAAATGTGGAATAAAGATTGTTAGCTAAAATATAGAGTATTGTTCTGAATTTTGTATTTGAAAGAAAAATTAATTCAGAGTAATTATAATGATTTTTTGTGAAATATATTATACAGGTATATTCAAAAAAGAGAACGAAATTAGAAATAGTGTATTCTAAAAATATTGAAAGAGAAAATACCTAATAATTATATAAGAATTGACAATTCCAGCTACAATAACAACGCCTTAAATTTTATTCTTTATATATTCTGCTTTAACGTTTCTCAATTTTTTGAAACTATTAACAACATATATTTTTAATATGATTCAACACGCGTAATTTATGTGTTCGCAATTAAAATCCAAGCTCATAGAGCTCAATTTCAATGCAAATTTCTTTATGCGCTTCAAATTGGTTTATGCAATGTAAGAACCATTTTATCATATTTTTGGCAGTCGCTTCCCATATCTTTTTTTCACTTGGGTGCGAATTAAATTTATTGACTTTTAACATATTTTCAAAGGTTTCATACAGCAACTCTTCATTTCGCAAGCATTTCTCTTTTTTTAAAATGTTATAAATACCGCGGAATGCTGTATAAAGGTTCCATACAGCTTGATTAATAAATTGCAACAATTTAAATAGATCTTCAGGCCATTTATGATTTTTTTTTAAGTTATCCAGCCAAGTAAATTTTTGTTCAAGATCTTCTTGTTTAAATGCCACTAAAGCAATTTTTAATTCAGCAGCGTTCAAAGTTTTAAGTTGTTGAAAAACGTATAAAATAAGAGGTACAATAAATATCTTATGATTACTTTTTGTGTTAATTTTTTCAAGCAAATATGCAGCAAAGATTTGCTCAGAAATATCCTTTTTATCCTTCGGAATAGATAGCAAATACCTCTCGAAATCTTCCATTTTTGAAACAAGCACAGAAAAATTACCAACAAGTGGATTGTCTTTAGGAAATAAGTTTTCTGGTGAATTTTTTATATTTATTGAGCTTATTATTTGAAATTCATGATTTGAAATTATATCTGATAAAAAACGATTAACACGTTCAGAAAGCCAATCAGGAGCCTTATTTTGCCCAGCATATTGAGGAATCACAGGAGTGTTTTGTTTCATCTGCGTGATATTTGTATTTACATTCTCTGTGTCTAAAGAGCTATTTTCATTATCTTGCGGAAATTGCACAAACCAAGTTTTTTGGTCAGCGCATTTATAAGGATCCTCGTCATCGTATTCATATGAACCTGAATAGTTAATATTATCCAAATTATCCCAAAAAGTATAACAACTAGGAGTTCCATTATCAGAAGAATTCGCAACATTGCATTTAGATGTCTGGGTGTCAGCACGTGCAGTAAAATTCGGAATCGCTATAGCTATTAATAATATCACATAAACTTTCATGAAATTTTTCTCCAGAATAATTTTATATCCATGCTTTTATTCAAGCATACAATCAGCCTCATTTCAAACTGCTTTTTTCATGAAATGATCTCTATTCGCATTCCATAGCCAGCACAACCGCTTCCGTTCAAATTTCTAAAAATAGTTTTGTATATTCATATTTATGTGAGTAAATATTTCATCTAATACATAAACACTTTGCGAGATTCATGCTCAAATAAAGGATCGTATTACTTATTATATAAATGATCAGTAAATGTAATTAAAAACACTTTTTCATAGAACAATAAAATACAGATGTTACTACAACAAACAACGATTACGCTATAAATATTCAGGCTGCCAATCTAGAACTATGATAGCAAATTTTCTTGTAAGGATCATTATTTTATGCTGCCATATAATACAAGAAGGAGTTTAGCCCTATGGGAAATATGATATGATAGAGAGAAAGTTTCCAGTTATGCTCAGCCTTTATACTAACAACAATAGCGCGTCTATTTCCTGCTTCGCCTCCTATTAATTATTTTCTATGCGCTATAGCCATTCGTTTTTCCACATAACAAACTCTGATATTCCTAATAAATGTAGCTGTATAATACCTCAACAGGCAATCCATATGTATTAGCCAATTCCAGAAAGGTGTTATCTCAATTCGTTTCTTACTAAAAGATGTTTTCTCTTAATGCGAGACATACTATTTGAATACCTCGTCAACTCCACATAGATAGCATAGCGCAAAATGGATAGCCAACTAGTCACGGTTTTGATATCCCACTCATGTGTAATCGATAGAGATAAAACCAAAAAGAAGCTCATTCACATTTATCCATAGCTTGTAATTGAGTTTGTACTTAATTTCTTATATTAGAATATTCTCTTGTTGGTTTGTTTTTATTATTTTAGTAAAATTATAAATAGCTACATTTATCTCGTTGTTCTCGATTATAACGGCTCACTATCACGGCCGCAAGATATAGCGTTTTTCGCTCCACTATAATAAAACACTTCATTAATATATAATTTATAAAATGCAATATTTATAAAGTTTAGCCATAAAAATGACCAAGCGTTGTTTGGATAGCAGTTCCTGAATTGATATTAGTTTTTATTATTAGACAATTCAGAAATTTTATTTCAGGCGATATAGTAGTTAGATATTACTAATTTTGAACAGAGCAATTATTACAATTACAACGTTGAATCAAAAATTTAAATTCACTTTTTTCTACATTTTTCGATTTATAATATTCACATTCTTTCATTTTATCTACAATTTATATAAACAACTCTTGCGCAAGCGAGAGAGTTTTAACACAAGAAGAGACTCTGAATGGCTTCTTAAGTATTACATGCCTTGTAATTGATTCCTCGCATACTTTCTTATTACAGTATCACTAATATTTCCAACAGTTTCCACAAAATATCTATTTGTTTCATAACTTCCATAGCAAGAAAACCTTCTTTTTTATCAAGGCGTAGAGAAAAAAACGCGGTTGTTTGAGTTCGTGATGGATAGCAATATATAATCGAGAGCAACGAGATAAATGTCACTATCCATAACTTGTAGACTCAAAGAAGCGCTCATCATGTTTTAGGATTATGTATCATATAGAAGAAATGTGCTTACAGGCCTATATAGAACAAGTCTAAAACATAATTAATAAAATAGGATATCTTTACAATTTGACAAACTCAAGCTTGACGCTTGAGTTTGACTTTATCAAAATCAAAGTGAGATCTTTTTTATCCGCTGAACAAACATCAGGTTATTTATGAGCATGAATTAGAATATCTAAATCCTCATAAATCTTTTCAAGCTCACCATCTAATAAATCTGTATGGTAAATCTTACGTAGCAGTTGCCATAAATTGATTATATGTTCATCAATTTCATCCTGAGTTGCCGCTTCAACAATTCTTGTAACGTCTTGCTGCATAGCCGCATCTATCCACGTCCTTCTCAGAGCGCGCCTAGCATCCTTGTTCGGACTCCAATAAGTTAGATGATCCAAATCCGCATAAATCTTCTCAAACTCATCATCGGAAATATCTGTATGGACAGCATATTTCATCAGTAGCTTTAATTTGATTATACGTTCATCAACTTCATCCTGAGTTAGCGCTTCAACATCTCTTGCAACGTCTTGTTGCATAGCCGCATCTATCCACGTCCTTCTCAGAGCGTGTCTAGCATCCTCGTTCCGACTCCAATAAGTTAGAAGATCCAAATCCGCATAAATCTTCTCAAGCTCATCATCGGAAATATCTGTAGGTAAAGACTCATTTAGCAGTTGCCATAACTCATTACGCCACTCAATAATGTCGTCCTCATCCGCCACATTAGCAAATTCAGAAAAAACATCTGCTTGCACAGCATAATCTATGCGCTCCCTTATCTGATTATACCTAGCGGCCTCTCCCACAACATTCTGGTTGGGATAAAGAATATCATTCGCATAAGAATTCGCAGTAGAAGCTAAGCAGCAGCCAACCGAGCAGCATAGCAACTTTAAACTTAACAATTTTCTTAATTTCATCATAATTAAACCTCCTTTTAAAAAGCATATTAATACCTGACTGAGAATATTTCTTTTGGCAATACCTCCGTATCTTAATGATATTTCAAAAACTACTAAGAAAATGTTAAAAGAAATCGTAAATATGCTCGTAACAACAACTACCTGCTATCTTTGACGAAATATTTTCAACAAATTTTATTTGAGATATGTTGCTGGAGAGATATTTATTGAAAATAGCGTTTGCAATGGCAACAAAGTGTTCGAATTGCGGCAAAAGCAGTACTTTACAGAGAAAAAACGCTGTTGGCAGACACAGAGCTAAAATACAAAAACGCCAATAGATCAAGGTAGAGAGCTTAACGAGAGCTAGCACAGGTAACACACATTTATCAAATATGTTACAAATCTCAGAGTTATGAAAATAAATATTACAAAATATATCATTTAATAGAAATTTAGAGTCGTTTTTAGACAAACACCTACCTTATCTATTGAATCTAATAGCGTGATTCCTATCTTTTTTTATATTCCTTATAATTCATGATAAAATTTATTAAAATATGTAATCACCTATTAAAATCCAGAAATCTTACAACCTTTATCTCCAAGCATTGTTATTGTGTCACCCATGCATATAGGTACACTAGTCAAACCAATGCATGTTAAGGTGTCACAATAGAAAAGGAAGTCTGTTATAGACTTACATATCAGAAGAATCGCTTTGCAACTCTTCCACTAAATGTTTATTAGTTTACTCCAAAACAAACGTTTTGTATATTTTTGTGCAATGCAGCACAATCAAAAGTTCGAAGGTCAAATTGGCCATAATCATTAAACTTGCATATGTGACGAACACAAAGTAAGAACATGCTAAGTCGTCTGTCAATGCTAGGATTTAAATAATCTTCAATATTTGTGAATACGAGGCCAAATTGCAAGTTATCAATTGTGGCATAGTTGTCGGAACAAGTACGCTGTAAAAACCATGCGCGTATGTTCTTGAGATCATCCACCGTGGGAATATCACGTGTGCACGTTTCAGCATGCGCCCTCAGCGTGGAAACATTCCACTTAGAACAAAGTTCAATCAACGCAAAAACACGCCAGAGAGAGTCACGTAATTTATTTTCGATTTGGAGCATGTCTTCGCTCAAGCGCTCTAAACAATTTTGTATAGTTTTCACAACTAAACCAGAAAAAATGGCAGTTCCTTCAGTAGCAATTCCTTGAGTAACCAGCCAAAGACGATAGCCGCTCAACAAAAAAGACCGGTTCGCATCATTTTCAAAGAGATAGCGTAGACTCGTAGCAGCCTGGCTGTGTAGGTTATCTACAGCGTACCTTTTGGCAACATTACGATCACGATAAATTTCCAGTATTTGTTGTGGGTCGTGAAATATTTGGTCTTGAGTTGCGGCAGCATTTTCAACAACAGGCACAACAGCGTTATCTACACATACGGCATTATTAACGCTAGAAATGCCCCCACAACAACAGCAATAGCCAAGCATAGCACTAACTTCTTTAATTTCATCATATTAATTACTCCTTCATAAAATACATACACAATACTGAGAATATTATTTTTAATAACACCTCCGCACTTCCTGAGTCTTATAATACGCAATACTTAACAACTTGTCAATATAATATTTCAAAATTTATAGCGTCAAAATCTCTGTTGAGTTGTCAGTGACGGCGATGGTGTGTTCGAATTGAGCTGATAGTGATTTGTCGACAGTCGTTGCTGTCCAGCCGTCTTTTTGGACTTTTGTTTTAAAAGAGCCGGCGTTTATCATAGGTTCTATTGTGAAGAACATGCCTGGCAGTATTTGCTCTCCTTGGTCTCCAGAGGCGTAGTGAAGGATAACTGGTTCATCGTGGAAAAGCTGGCCTATGCCGTGTCCGCAATAGTCTCTGACGATTGAAAAGCCGTGTTTATCAACAAATTTTTGAATAGCTTTCCCGATATCGCCGAAGTATCCGCCAGGCTTAACGGACTTTATCCCTTCATATAACGCGTCTTCAGCGACTTTAACGAGCCTTTCAGCAAGCTTCGTTGTAGAGCCTACGATAAACGTTTTGCTCGTGTCACCGAACCAGCCGTCCAAAATGACTGTCACGTCGAGGTTGACTATGTCGCCGTTTTTCAACTTATAGCTCCCTGGAATGCCGTGGCAGACGACGTTATTGACGGAAATGCAAGTTGACTTAGGAAAGCCGCGATAGCCAAGAGTAGCGGAAGTTGCTCCGTGCTCAGCAATAAAATGTGCGCAGAGATCGTCTAAGGATTCTGTAGAAGCTCCATCTTTTATGTGTGGCTCGATAAAAAGCAAAACGTTCCTGGCCAATTGACAGGCCTTTCTCATCTGCGCTATTTCTTCCTCTTTATAAATTCTTATATTCATCTAATCCAAATCTTCGAAAAAAGCAGGGCAATAAGGATGCAATCTTTGCGCTATCTGACACTTTCGTATTATTTTCCCATTTTTCGACCATATAAACAAGCCATTTTCATATTTTTTTCTTTCAACTAAGCAATCCTCAAGTTCCATTTTCTCTAACTCTCCAGAAAATCCTAAGTTTCTTTGAATTGAAATAAATTTTCTCCAACCTTTTCTCTTTGATGGAGCATAAAATTTTCCATCTTCTATATAGCAAGGAGTGTCTATGCCAGGTGCAAATATTATGTTTGGATTTTCCTCAAATGAATATAAAATTAAAGATGAAATAATCATAAATATTCCGCAATATTTTAATTTAGTTTTCAACAAAAAATAAATAATTCCGCCGAAAATGCCGATATATAATGTGCTATTGTGCGGAGATCTTATGGCAATATCCGAGCCAGGAATTTCCGATATAAACCCAACTGTATTTATCAATATATTCAAAAAATACTCTAACAGCGTCAATATCTGTTTGCAAAAACTTGAAAAAAATAGGCTAAAAATGCCAAGAGGAGCTATTATGAAGCTGACCAGTGGAATGGCTATTAAGTTTCCTAAAACTCCTGATGCGCTGAATCTGTTGAACGTTGCGCTTGAAATTGGAGTTGTGGCAAGCGTTGCAATGAGAGTAGTTATAATTGACGCGAATATATATGCTGCTGACTTTCCAAAAAAATTGTCTTTGAAAATATATTTTGGAATTCTGTCTTTATTGTTTTGATAAAACGAAATAAGAGCAACAACAGCTGCAAACGATAATTGAAAACTAACAAGAAATAATGAGCTTGAATCAAATAAAAGTATCAAAAGCGCTGCTGTGGAAATGCTTCTCATCGATAGAGCGCCCCTGCCCAAAATAATGCTGATAAGACAGACTGAAGTCATCAGAAATGCCCTAATGGCCGATGGCGAAAATCCAGACAACGCGAGATAAACATAGGCTAAAGGAATAGTCAAAATTGCGGAAATTTTTCGATGATTTATGCGATGCAATATTAATTTTAGATAGAGCAATATTTTCGAGAAAAGAAAGAATAATATAGAGACGAGAATAGACATGTGAAGCCCTGAGATGGCCAGAACGTGAGCTGTTCCAGAGTTTATAAATTTATCTCTAATTTCAGGTTTTATAGCAGTTTTGTCGCCAGTCAAAAGCGCCGACGCAATGCCATTTGCCGGCTCTGAAAATTCTCTCATTATTGCTTTTGTCAAGTTGCGTCTTAAACCTGAAAATATGTCTTTTGAATTGTTTTTTTCTTTGGCTTTGACTTTCTTTATATAGAAAACTATTCCAGTT
>BNWD01000004.1 GCA_025998575.1 Alphaproteobacteria bacterium
TCAAGCAAATACAGAACTTATCAACTTCCTTTCGTGTGAATTCAAAGTATCAAAATCAAAAATCTCAATAAAAAAAGGCCAAAAATCTAAAAGAAAACTAATATCTATAAAAGCGAAAATCTACTAAATATATTAGCAAATGCTGATAGTTTCAAACAAACGTAAGGAATATTCTGCGGTTTTGCGTTATATATATGTCATTTTAACAACAAAAAGAATTGGCAACTAAGTGCCGCAGTATTTACAAATAATTTATGAATAAATTTGGATTTTCTATGTAATTTGCCAAAATAAAAACGAATGTATATTTATGAGCTATTATATATGTATTTTTTGTATGAAAAATCTTGCTCAATGCTAAGGTATTGTTCTTCTAAGAGCAATTTTAGATTAATAGAAGAAAAGTTGCTTTTGCAGGAGAAAACCTATGAGTTATTTCCTTTTCAAATACATGTTACACAATCTTTTCTAAAATCGAATTTTTTATAATTCATTATATTCTTGAGCAAACATTGACTTAAAACAAAACTTCTTTGTCAATTAACTTCATTATCTTAAAAATTTCCAAAAAATCTCAAAAATTTTTTGGAAATTTTTCTGAACCAGTTTTTATTTAAATATGAAGTAATGTCAACATTCCTTTATTTGACATTATATATCGGCTGTATTGTAAATTTAACGCGCATACACCAAATTTACATGCAATACTTGAGAGCTTTATCTACATTAGAGCAAACATAAATTTTCCTCTTTATTTAATAGAATTTGATATATAAAACGAAAATAATAATGCATAAAATCGTCGGTTATTTTAGTTCACTTTTATCTAAATGTTGTCATTACAAACAAAGTTTTTCTATTTTTTAGTTATTCTTTTTACAAAAAATTCTTTATATACTTCATAAAAACGATTTTAATATGAAAATTACATTAATAATTTGCTAATGATGTCATTTTTAAATAGTTCAGTTGCTTTTTCAATACTCTATAGAAATTATTTTCAATATTCGCTCTTATACTTAATTATGTTAACAAATTTTCGCTTTTATAGATATTAGTTTTCTTTTAGATTTTTGGCCTTTTTTTATTGAGATTTTGAATTTGCCCAAGGGAAATTTAATGATATTTGTCTTCTAAGAGCAAGTTTTAAATTATTTTTTTTGCTGTATCATAAACACATTTTTCAAAATAATACTTGTATGATTTTCACATAAAATTTACTATAAAATAGACGTTATTTTGAACCTCAGAATTTGTTTTTTGTAAATGCCATGGTTTACAAAACATTGTTGCTTTCATCAGCAATTTTATTTATTCAACATTTCGCGTTATCCAATCATATTTACAATTTCGCAATAGATGATGAACAAGGCTGTGACAATTGAGACAGAGATAAGTATTTTGTTTTTTGTTGATTGATAATATGGACGTTGAAAATTGCATTTAAGAAGGATGTATGTCGGAAGAATGATTGCTAAAACAGCGAGAATCATGCCAGCGAACCCGAGGACAGAGATGAACGCGTCAGGAATCAATATTGCTACGATGCACGGAGGAAACACAGCGAGAGAAGCCGAGGTTATTTTGAGGTTGAATTCTTTGCTCACAATTTTAGAAAGGTAGCTTTTCAGCGAATCGCAAAGTCCGAGTCCAACTCCTATTACGGACGTGATAATTGCCAGCATTGAGATGAGCCAGATAATTATTTGAATGAATTTTGCATCTGATATTTCGCATAGTTTTTTGACTAAATCTTTGACATTTATTCCGCCATCAAGCATTTTTTCATAAAAGGCGATATCACTGTTATATATCGCGCAAATGACGCCAAACGTCCATATGATATACACGATAGCAGGAATCAGGCTACCTCGCAGAAAGACTTTTTTCAGGAGGTTTTTGTCCATATTGCAATAGTTGCTTAGGCTGTGGAAAATGACTTGAAATCCAAACGACGTGAACAAAACTGGAGTAACTATTCTCCACGAGCTGAATTCAGTTTGCATATTTGAATATAACGGCAAATTGTTAAATTTTATTTTAAATAATAAACAAATCATTAATAAACTAGCGACAGAAACCATTATGATAAACAACGTTCTATTGATATAATCCAACGCTTTCACAGGGGCTAACATTATGAGCATTATGACAACGGAAACTACAACTACCAAATTTTTGAAGCTTTCTTGTGGAACGCAGAGGATTTCGAGGAGCAGCGAAGCGATGCCATAAATATAGACTGCCACAAGAGAAAACATGAGCAAATTTAGAGACAACACGCCTATCACAGATGCTTTGACACCAGCAAACATTTTTGCAAGTTCACCAATGGTTTTACCGCTTTTAGCCTGAAAATTCAGCTCCAAATTGATGAGCGCGGTGTAAAATATGACCGCCCAAAACCCCAACATAAACACAAGGCTCCACATTAAACCGAGCTTCGCTAAAACTATTGGAAGCGCAATCATGCCACCGCCAATGCATGTTCCAGAAACTATGAGCGTTGCCCCCAACTGTTTATTCATCGCACTTCTCCACGCTTTTATCCGCCTTTTCTATGTCTCTACTCAAAAATTTTCCATCCTATACTTTTATATTACCACAGCTCAAAATAGAAATGCAAGCACTATTGAATTTTCTGCGAGACAGATACTGTAATGCAAAAATTTTTCCCGAACTCAACAGCGAATATCAGAAATGGAAGAAAATTGGCGGCATGGCTTCTGTTACTTTTAGAGTTGAGTCTCGCATTTCTGGATTTACAATTGATTAGTGGCGCTTGTAATATAAATAAGATGTTTGAAGGTATTTGAGAGAAGAGTTTACATGTAAATATAAGTAATTATTCAAATAGTTGCGGCTTAGTAAAGGATGGCATAAGTGACGAGAGAACCGTGTAAAATGAAGTATTGCGCTGACGTTGTATCTTGAAGGAAACTGATTTTGAAGAATAGCGAGGATTTAATGTTCTTTATAATTAACGTTAGAAAAAGGAGAGCAGGATCAGAATATGGACTGCTGGTGGATGGAATCTGCGCTGTTTTAGTACATTTGAATGCTCTGGGGAGGGAAATTCATTGAAAAGACTGCTAAGCAAGAGGGCTCATTTGAATATAAAAACTATATTTAGCGATGCAGATTACTCGTACAGTAAAATAATTTCTAAGTTTATAAAGTAGTTATGAGCAATAGCTAGAGTTTTAACTAAATAAAGCTCATAAGAAGTTCATTCATATGTAATTGATTTTATGCATACTTTGTTATTATAGCATAGCTAACATTTTCACAATAGATTTTGCGTCATAACTTCCATCTATATTTAGGAATTCACAGTTCTGTTAACAACTCTCTATTTTGCATTAAGAATATATTGATTTTCACTACGCTCACAAAAGTGTTTTTATGTCAATACATCTGCGGAGAAGCAAGTTATGGTTTGAATGGATCATTCTTGAGTAATCGACAGAGTTTTAATTCAAAAAGAGAATCTAATTATTAAAAACCCATTTTTTCACAGGAAATTCACAAGTTTGTTAACACTTTCTATGGTAAAAGACTCCATCCATAACCCCATCACACATCGTAGGACTACATTACTCTTTTCCTTATGCTTTAAGCATAAGCTTATGCATATCACATTTGCATTAATATTCCGTTAACTTTCACCACTCTCACAAAGATATTTATTTGTCAATATATCTTGGTGACAACAAGCTCACGAAATGATTATGAATTTATGATTAACGAGTTTTTTCTAAGTATACGAAGCAGTGTTCTTAAATAAATTTTCATAAATAGAGTTTTTCGATCCATTATGATAAAGCCATGAAAATCTGGACTTTAGATTCGCTATGTTCAAAAAACTGTTTCAATATGGAATCAAGTTTTTGAGGAAGGTGAATAGATCTTTGCATTTTATTACGTTTATTCAACTCATATTAGACCTCAGAAAAAGAAGAACCTAAAATGAGCGCTTAACTAAACTACTTTTCATAGGCGTGAACTGTTTTCTCCTGCAACAAGTTGAAACTTCAGCGGTAAATAGTAAAGCTAACACAGGCGTTATTTTCGAAGAAATTACAGCAGAAGCTAACGACTTTAATATGCGCAAGTGAAAATAAAACAAAAAGAGGGCTAAATAACTTAGGTAAGTCTGTTATTAACGATTTGAATAGTTGTTACAGAAATGCAAGCATTAATACAGATTATAAATTAACTTACTAACAATATATACAAATTTCCGTAAACAAAGCGGATAAGGTTAAAGAAATTTATTATTTATAAAATTTCTATTAGTTTTATATTATTGTTAAGCTCTGGAAATGAAGCTCTTTTTAAAACTATTTTGGAATGATTTTTGTCGCTCAAAATGAAGGACAACACATTGAATCTCTTGGCAAAACGATAATTATGTTCTGATAGACAATCACTTGCAACTGTTAGATGCTTTTCAAATTTTAATATTTTTTTTAAATTTCTGATAAAAATTCTGCTCACCATCAGAAAATCAACAAGAGAAAGAAAAAATGAAAACTTTAACTAAGCCTGCGAGATGTTGAAATTTTCAAGACGTTCTTTCTGTGAAATATAAACCGCTTAGTCGAAAGCGATAGAGTTAAAAATCAAAAAAGCTAAGAAGAAGTTACTTCGGGTTTGTCCATTGGCTAGCAATTAGATACGGTTTGCATATAGTGGCGAGGTCTGAGACAGGTTCAGAAGGTCCTTGCAAGTCAGTGCATTGCTCGCTGATGAATTTTATCTCATTGTCATGGCCGTTATAGTTGTTAAGCCAAAATGCCTGTGCTTAAATTACTGCCGTCGATATAGTGTTTATGCTCTTTTCCGTGATTTTACAGCGAATTCTCACTATAATATACAGCTATTTTCTTCTCCTATTCTAGGCAAGTTCTTAGTGTTGTTGTATAAAAACTGAAACGTAATTAAGTTGAGAGAAATTGTGATTTTAAATCGTATTGCGAAAACTGAGCTTAATAAATATTCGAATATTTTTACCGTTAAAATTTATGCAACGGAGTCTTACATCACACTGCAAACATCATATCAAATTTCTTCGTAATAATTTCGTGTATTTGTTCTATTGAGAGAGAGCCGTTTATTGCGCAGAATCTGGTGTTTGATTCAGATAGTTTTAGGAATGATTCTCTAGCTTTTTTGTGGAAGTTTAGGTTCATATGTTCAAATCTTGTTTCGTTATTTTCTCTTGAGAAAGATCTTTTTATGCCTACTTCTGGCTCGATATCTATCAAAAAAGTCATATCCGGTTGCTTATTATTCGTTATACTTTTATAAACACAGTCCAACAATTCTATATCGACACCTTTGCAAATTGATTGATATACAACGCTCGAATCTTGAAATCTGTCGCAGATAACTACCTTACCATTGTCCAATGCAGGCTTTATTTTACGCTCCCAGTGCTCGGCCCTTGCAGCTAAATATAGCAGAGCCTCAGTCGTTTGATGCCATTTATCAACTTTGCCTTTCAAAAGCAACTCCCTTATTTGTTCTGCTCCGTCTGTTCCTCCTGGCTCGCGAGTCAATATTGCATCGACATTTCTGTTTACAAGATACTCGAATAACAACTTGCTCTGAATAGTTTTGCCGGAACCATCTATTCCCTCGAAAGTAACAAAAACTCCTTTTTTATTCATGCAGCTCATTGCTTTTCTCCATAAAAGAAGTCACAATAGCGCTTTTAGCAAGACAATCAGCATCGTTATTATATTGGCAATCTCCGTGACCTTTGACCCACTCCCAAGTTATTTTTCTTCCTTCGATGAACGCATGCAAAATCAACCACAAATCCTTGTTTTTCACAGGCGTTTTTGCGGAAGACATCCAGTTATTTTTTATCCAATTGTTTATCCAATTGGTTATTCCATTCTTGACATACGAGCTATCCGTTTTTATAGTAAGAACAGCACTTTTAGGCAAAGCTTTTAGTGCTTCTATCACAGCCATCAACTCCATCCGGTTATTAGTCGTTTCCTTTTCAAAACCAGACAAACTGCTCCTTTTGGAACCAGAAATGAAAATTGCGCCATATCCACCAGGCCCTGGATTTCCGCTACACGCCCCATCAGTGTAGACAACAATATGCTCAGTTTCCGCGATACTCTTTAAAAACTCACCAAACTCTAACTCAATCACACACAAACTCCTCTAAACGAACTATTATCCTGACTCACAATATACATACCATTTTAGAGGTATTTTTCAACATTTGCATCGAAAAGTATTTGAAATTTTATAACGTAATTTTTTACTCTTCAGATATAGCACATTAATAATGTATCTTTTCGAAAAATTTTAAAGTGACCAAAAAATATAAAATTTTATCTTGTTTTATCTAAACTTGTTTGTTATAGTGACAATGTGTTTTGTAGGAAGAGGTATTTTTGTATGAAAGGGAAGTTTTTAAGTAAAGTTTTGTTTACCGGATTGATTGCGTGTTCTACTGTTTGTAGTTCGTATGCAACAGATATCGAAACATCGATAGTTAGTAGCTGTGTTATAGAACAATTGAAGGCCAATAAAAAAGATTTGCCTGTTGTCAATTTTGATGCGATTGAAAAAGTATTTTCAAAAGTGTCTGGGACTGACCCAGGAAAGGAATTTGTTAAGGTAACTGGTGATATTGAGTTTATTATAAATGCGGTAAACGCTCGTAGTGCTAGGAATGTTTCTGTGTTTTCAGCTGACTTGGCTGAATTAGCAAAAAGTATATGTGATTTATTGCAATTCGTTAATATTTTTTATAAATTAGGTGAAGCTTGCTTGGGAAGAGATATTGATAAAATTACCGCACTGTTACTGAATGGACGATTCTTTTGTAATCATCGTAAATACAATAATTTAGAGCGTTATTTTACAGATTGGCATAGTATTTTTTGTAATGAACTTTCCTCTGATTTTGTTTCTGGTAGAGAGGTTGATAAGGTTAGTATTGATGTAGTTAAACTGCATGATTTATTATGTGTGAGCTCTAGAAATCTTGAACAAGTATCAAAGCTTCTTCTTGATTCTTCTACAAGGATGGAATGTCTTAATCGTATATTTGCTTGTTATTCTATGGAAGATGTTCGTGAATCTTTATGTGAGAAATTAATTGAGGTTAGTAACATAGCTGGTTCATGCAAAAGTCAAGCTGATAATTTAAAAGCTAAAACAACTGAAAGGATTAAGTCGTACAACGAGCTGTATAGCCACTAATTCGTTTTTCAATTGTTGCGGTTCTTAATTTCAATGTTATCTAGAATTATGCAATAATTCCTGTTTTGGTGTTTGATGGCGCTGTCGTTTCGTAGCTGGTTTTCGATTTTGAAGAGGCAAATAACAATAGCTACGATTCGCTTGCCGTATATATTAAAGGTGAAATAAAAAGAAAGCGAGCCTATGAAATTCATTAATTTATAGGCAGGAAATTGAGAATATTGGAAGATTCAGCTTTTTGGATTGCCAACAATATATTGGCAAACTTTATATTGTCGCCTTAGGCATTTCGCAAGCTCGCTAATTTTAATTAATTTTTAATTTGGAATTATTCGAAAATTTTACACGCAGTTCTGGTATGCAACGTGCTGAATTCTATAACAATTTATTTTAGAATATTAAAACTCCTAATAACAACTGTCGCTGAGTTTTTGTGTTGATCAGTAGCTTAAGAATATCATTTGCTAAAGCTATAAAATTTTGAGATAATATAATATGATGCGCTTTGAGGCTTTTTTGTATAATTATGGCGAAGATTAAGCACTATCTGACTGAAGAGCAACTTGAATATTTTAAGGCTAAGTTGTTAAATTGGAAGGCTGAATTGATTAGGGAAAACGGCTCGATTGTGGCGAAGTTGAACGATTCCAAACAGGAAGCTGATGTTATTGAATCAGCTTCCAATTTGGCTGGTCAAGCGTTTGAGTTACGTACGAAGGATAGGGCTAGGAAGCTGATTTATAAAATTGACAAGGCTATCTCAAGAATCGATGATGGGTCTTATGGGTATTGCGAAGAATATGGTGTTCCAATAGGATTCGCACGATTAAATGCTCGGCCTATTGCTACACTTTGTATTGAAGCTCAAGAAGTGCATGAAAAAATGGAAAATGATTTTTGTGATGATGTTTAAATGACTAGAAAGTGTTGTTTGGTGGCTATCATTGGCGAACCGAATGCTGGTAAATCTACTTTAACTAACTTGATGGTCGGGGAGAAAATTTCTATTGTTTCGAACAAAGTTCAGACAACTAGGCGTCTGATTAAAGGCATTTCCGTCATTGACGAGACTCAGATTGTTTTTATTGATTCTCCGGGATTTGGAAAGGCTAACTCTTCGCTAGAAAAGGCTCTGAGAAAAAATTTCCGTTGCTCGTATAACGATGCTGATGTCGTTTTGATGATTATCGATGCTTCGGCTAGAAATTACTCTGCTAGTATAGATTTTATTCAGAAATTTAGAAAAAATCCTAAACAAATATTCGCTGTCGCTATAAACAAAGTTGATATCGCTAATAAAGAAAATTTATTAAAAATCGCTGATATTTTGTCTAAATATAGTGATATTAAGGAGATATTTATGATTTCTGCTCTGAAAAATGACGGCGTTGATTCTCTTAGGCAATTCATCTGTTGTTGCGCTCACGTTGGCAATTGGATTTTTCCGGGGGGCGTGGTGACGGATTTGAATATGCAGTTGAGACTCGCTGATATAACTAGGGAAAAATTATTTGGGGCTCTGGTGAAAGAGTTGCCATACTGCATTTATGTCGAGACTGAGCTTGTCAAATATTCTCTCAAAAAAGCTACTATTTATCAGGCGATTGTTGTCATGAAAAATTCGCAAAAGGGGATCATCATTGGCAAAGACGCTCTTATGATTAAACGCATCAAGTTCTTCGCTATTAAAGATATGGCTCTGTTATTGGATAAAAAAATTGACCTGAAAATATTCGTTAAAGTCAAAGAAAAATGGCCGGATAAAACGTCTCATTTGCTTAATGCTGGCATTGTCGATTGATTTGGTGGGGTGGCTGCTCTCCATACAACTAATCTCTTGGCTAATTTCGGCGGCTCTAACTATTATATCAAAATCCATTATAAATACAATATTATTGTTCTCTTTCAATTCAATAATATTAGCGACAATAATAGCCTCAAAATGCTCAGCAATATTGGGAATTACTCTTGGATTCTCTTATTGCTCTGCTTGCGCTTCTTTTGTTTTTCTCTCAAAAATTACACAAAATCCTGAAGAAAAAAGAAAGAATTTTTTATTAATTTTCTCTATATTTGGCGCTTTGATCGCTTTAATTGCTACTGTGTTTTTCAAATTCAAAGAAACATACACGCATACTTCCTCTAATTATTATGGTTTTCATGAAATAATCTGCATACTATGCATCATTCTATTAACTTCTATATTTAGCCTCGCCTTCGTCTTGCAATCGAATAAACGGAAAAAGAATTAATTATATTTTATTATAAAATTAATGCCATAATACATTGTATTCGCTAGAAATGATATGTTTTTTCACGGCAAACATTAATTATTATACAGAAATTCTTCGACAGAGTTGATGTCGTTTTCAGTGTCGACAGAAAGGTATGTGCCGCATGTTGGGATGGCGCAGATGTTCATTCCGTGTTGCAATGCCCGCAACTGCTCGAGGCGCTCTGTTTGCTCTAAATATGTTGGTTTCAACGAGACGAACTTACTGAGCGCATCAGCCCTGTAGGCATAGATCCCAATGTGAGCATAGAAATAATCCGTCCCATGAGGCATGGCGTTTCTGGAAAAATAAAGAGCACGGCCAGGTTTTTCAGACTCCATATTGTTGAAAACCACCTTGACAATATTAGGATCATTCATGCCATTTTCCTGCTTTTTCAAAGTCACGGGAGTCGCTATATCTATAGTCTCATCGTGTTCCAAAATATTTAAAAGGATAGGCAAAATAGATTCGTCGAAAATGGGGTTATCTCCTTGAAGATTTATTATAAATTTTTGCTTTTCATGAAGGGTTTTCGAAGCGGCAAAAATCCTGTCTGTTCCTGATGGCAATTCCGGATCTGTCAGAATAGCCTTTCCTCCATAATTCTCAACAACCTCCTTAATTTCTTCAGAGCAACATGCAACATAGCATTCACAAAAATCCAAGCTTTTGGCTTGTTCTAAAACGCGGATAATCAATGGTTTGCCGGATATTTCGGCCAAGACTTTTCTTTTAAATCTCGAAGAATTTAGCCTGGCAGGAATGATAATTACTGCGGAATTTTTATTCATTTTATGCGACATTTAAATTAAGAATTTGAATATATTTTTAGCAAAATTAATATGAAATTAAAAGCAAATTTTCCAGGATTTTCGCTGATAGAGGTCTCTATTTCTCTTTTAATCGTAGGCCTGATTTCTTCCATTTGCATGAATCAATTAAAGGCCGTTTTGAAGCTGAATGCAAAGCAAAAAACGCATTCGAATATTGATTTCGTCGTCAGATCTCTCGGGGCGTATTATATGGCGAGTGCGAAAATTCCATTCCCGTCTAGCCTAACTCTCGACGTTGGTTTGCAGAAGGAATCCATGAAGGATTCGTTTGGGATTGTGCCGTTCAGGACGCTTGGAATAATGGAAAAATTTGCGAAAAATGGGTATGGAAAATGGCTGCTGTATAAAATGAATCCGTTTTATCGCCTAGACAACGCCGAGAGAGCTAAGCGGAATTTGGGCATAGACGAGTTTGCCAGCGAGGACAAAAAGGACAAGGTGATTTTTATCATCAAATCGCAGAACGCCAAGGGAGAGGACGAACTGCAAATATGGTATAGCCAGAACGTTTTTATCGCAAATTTCTGCGGCAACAAACCATACAAAGGTAACGAAGCTCAAACAGAACTCCCAACACCTCAACGCATACCATCCACAACTCAAAGAAAAACTCAGCCTTTCTCTCCTCTGTTTTGAGTAACATGATAATATGATCGAGTTTTGGAAAATAAAGATTTAGGAAAGCAAAGTTTCCTCTTTTTAAATATCAGTTGCTGGTATATAATTAGCTCTAAGCGCTACTCAGTATTCATGGCGGTTTCCAACAAACGCCATGAATATATATCTTATGTAGCCAGTATTTCTCAACAAAAATTTCTTCCATAAAAATATCTATAAAACTTATCAGTATATAGCATTTTCCTTTATAAAACACTAATTCTTAAATATTTGCTATTTTACAAAATGCTCATTCAACTTTGCTCATGTTGGTTTTGTAGATTTTTGAGGAGATTTTTCCGCCTATGTTTGCTAGGTTTTTGAATATAATGGAAATGATGAATCCTGTTTTTTGCGAACCGTTGTTAAATTTGTATTTAGCTTTATAGAGGCCGAGGCCGAAGCTGAAGCATTCGTCTTTATATGTCAAGAAGAGTCCTCTTGTCAGATTCCTGCTTCCCATCCATTTTGCCATATTGAATATCTGCGACAAACTAACGTTCCAAAATTTGGAAATCTTAAAGCCGAAAGACGCGCCAAGCTGGGAAACACGTTTTTCACGAACGGCATTTGGCCTTGCATCATATATATATCCGAGATCGCAAGAAAACTTGTTGATGTCAACAGAAGCCCCTGCTTCCAACATCTTGAGCTTTTCAGTGCAAGGAAGTCCGACGAGCCTTGTCCGAATGGAGAGGATATCAGTCGGCTTTAGAATTATCCTGCCAACAGTTTCATCTCTATTTTTTTCATTTCCACTCAAATTGCCAATTTTTTGAGATTTTCCTATGAAAAAGTTCAAAAAGCGTCTCTCTGAATTATAGAAAGAATTTTCGATACCAGCTGTCAATTTCTCTCCAATTTCAGCATCATCAACTGCCCCAAATCTGTTCAATTTATATAAATTCAAATCGTTAATACTATTGAAAACAGCGTCCTCATTGACTTCAAATTTTCTCCTACTATTGGCGCTCTTTATGCTTGAAATGACAATTTTTGGTCCCCAGATAGATTTGTGCTCGCTCAAAAACGTGCTAGTTAAAGGCAAAAAGCAAGAAACCTGATTCTCAAGCATTGGATAAACTTTGTTTCTCCTGTTCTCCGCCTTCCTATAGTAATATGTATCTATCCTAGCACCACTCGAAAAACCAATGAGAAAATTGCTTATTGGAACGTCATTTTTCCAAATGAATTCATTCGATGTTCGAAACAACTGATTAGCTGTCTTCGGCAATTTTGCTTCGTCTCGAGACAAACAAAGAATGTCGCTATTGATTTCAGCAATCCCTTGAAACGCGTTGTTTTGCCGATAATTCAAGTTGAAATGAGGAATGATAACAGGCGCCGTGTTTTGCTCAGGCGTTTGAAAAACATGTGAATCGACTGTCGCGAAATAATTCTCATCAAAAAAATCAAATGCCAGAGCTGACTCGTTCGTCTTCCCCTTCAAAAGCCCGCCAAAATGCTGGTTCGTCACTGGATATTTCTGCTTATAAATGACGTCGCTAGCCCTGTCTATCTTCAACGTAACGCGCTTGTTTTCAATATTGTGAGATTGAAAAAACATGTCAATATGCCACCTATGCCTTTTGTCTTCATCTGAAATTTTCGGAGAATTTTCAGTTTTTGACAGAAAACTGCCAGCAAGCCTGAAATCAGCATTAGCCATCGATTGTCTGTATCTAGCGGCCATAAATGCTCGATTCTTCGTGTTCAAAAACGGAGTCAATTTCAGGTCTTTGTCCTTACCCAACTCGACGAAATATGGAACTCCAACAAACAAGCCTGTCGCGTTGTCGGAGCTTATCATAGGAACCAAAAAGCCCGTTTGCCGCTTGAGGCCGAAGGCGGGATGCTTCATGTATGGCAGAAAAGCGATTGGTTTTCCTTTCATTCGCAACTTTACATTATGATATATGAGCGCCTTCTTCTCTGCATCATAAATGACCTTCTCGGCATCTAAATCCCAAAGCGGTAACGAACAATTCGATTCCTTGCAAGGCGTATAATTGGCGTGTTCAAATGTGTAAATATTGTCGACCTTCGTTCCGAAACTGGCCTTTATTCTCGAATTGTCGTTCAAAACCACTTTCAACGCTTTTATTATCGCGTTCTTCAATTTCAGATCTATTTTAGCATCTTCATCATATTCAAACATAGGGAAATCAACGATCCAGCAGAAATTATACTCTTTTTGATTAATCAAATTCAAAATAGTTCCGAGTTTCGTTCTGATGGCGCCAGCGAGCTTTTCAGCATTTTTATCGCAAACGAAAAAAACAACATCGCCTACAGACATACTATTTATTTTCTTTATATCGGAAAGTTCTTCAGGTTTTAAGAATTTGGCAATTGGACCTGAAAATTCCGAATCCGAAGCCATTGTTATATATCCAAGCCCTGGAAGTCCAAGATCTTTTGCCCAATCATTGAGCTTCTCAAAAAAACTACGAGGTTCTTTCGAACAGCCAGGAACATTGATGCTTCTGACCTTTGATCCAGAATTTATAGCGGAAACAAAGGCGCCGAAATCTGACTTTTCAAACACGGTCGTCACATCTTGAATAAGCAAAGGATTGCGCAAATCAGGCTTATCCGAACCAAAATGCAATAAAGAATCCGCATAGCTAATGCGCCGGAAAGGAAAAGGAGAAACAGAAAACCCTTTAGGAGCAAAATTGACGAAAGTATTATGAATAACTGGTTCTATAGCAGCAAAAACATCATCCTGAGAAACGAAACTCATCTCGAAATCCAACTGATAAAATTCGCCAGGAGAGCGGTCAGCACGCGAATCTTCATCGCGAAAACAAGGAGCAATCTGGAAATATTTGTCAAAACCAGCGACCATCAAAAGTTGCTTAAACTGCTGCGGAGCTTGAGGCAGGGCATAAAACTTGCCCGGATGCACTCTGCTTGGAACAAGATAATCCCTAGCGCCTTCCGGAGATGAAGAGGTTAAAATAGGAGTTTGAATTTCTAAAAAGCCCGAATTAATCATTTCCTTTCGCAAAAATGCGATAATATTCGATCTTAATATAATATTGTTGTGAATTTCAGTGCGGCGCAGATCGAGGTATCTATATGTTAAGCGCGTGTCTTCAGGGAACACATTATCAACGTTTATCTGAACAGGCAACTGTGATGCAGGAGCCGACAAAACAGAAAGTTCATCAATACAAACCTCAACTTCACCAGTTAACATGTTGCTATTTACAGTCTCTTTTGAGCGAGCGACAACGCGACCAGCCAAATTAATAATAGATTCGTCCTTCAACTTCTCAGCGACAGCAAACGCCGCATCCGATTCTTGGCAAACGCATTGCGTTATTCCATAGTGATCCCGCAAATCAAGAAAAAGCAAGCCGCCGTGATCCCTCTTCGTGTGGACGAACCCAGAAAGCACAACCTTTTCGCCAACATTCGCAGCAGTCAGCTCGTTGCAAGTATGTGTTCTAAACGCAGTCTTATTCATAATCTACTCCAAATTCTCACTCTCTCTTTATAATAATGATAACAAAATCTCGCAATATTGTATACACAAATATTCCGAAATTAACTTCATAAATTTCGTAAGTTGCGTCTCCTACGGGATTTGAACCCGTGTTGCCGCCGTGAAAGGGCGGTGTCCTAGACCCCTAGACGAAGGAGACAAATGGTGGGCTCAACAGGGTTCGAACCTGTGACCCTCTGATTAAAAGTCAGATGCTCTACCAACTGAGCTATGAGCCCATATATTTCATTCTACCCCCAATTCAACTCCCAGTCAAACTAAATTTTCCATGCGCCAATTATTTCTGGGATTGCCGCCCGAATACGGATTTGCGTAAAATTTATTAGATCTGAGCAAAAGGTAGTAGCTTGCGTCAGTAATTGCTAGCTGTTATAATATAAGATAAATGGATAAATGTCGCTAGCTATAACTTGTAGATTCAAAGAATTTACATATAGAAGAAAGGTATTTACACAGCCATATAGAATAAGTTGCTCATATAAATATGATAGTAACGAAGTGAGTCGAAGGTATCTCCATCTCATATCATGCAGATAGTAAAAGGTATGCCAGCTAGAGAATATACTGATATAAAAAAGAAGATTAATGTTAGCGATACCATAATAAAAAAGCAGGTTCAAAATCAATTACAAGAGATAGATAAATATGAGTAAACTTCTTCTTTAGTTAAAACTCTATCTATTGCACATGAGTGGTTTATAAATTTAGGAATTATTTTACTGCGCGAGTAATCTGCATCGCTACATATAGTTTTTATATTTAGACGAAATATCTTGTTTAGTAGTCTTTTCAACGAATTGCTGTATCCACCTACCTAAAGCGCGCTAAAACAGTGCCTGTCAATAGCGATCCATATTCTGCTGAGTCTCGCTATCAAGAACATTAAATCCTCGCTATTCTTCGAAATACATTTCTTTCATGGGCAGCATCAGGAAAAGACTATACTTTACACGATTATCTACCAAACTCTGAGAGCTATCGTAATCCTTGCACATGCAAACCACTCTCTCAAACCTATCTAAATCTCTTACTATATTTTACATATAACCGTTACTTGTTGTTAATCACATTTTTTAGAATAGAGTTAAAATGCACAAAAACAATATTAATAAAATCAAGGCGCACACATATTAAACACAGTGTAGTTCAGGAGTCCTTGGAGGATGAAGCTGGCGGCGCTTAGTCTTTCGCCGCAAAACAGCGGCACAAAACTCAACAAAATTCTTGATTAGTATAACATAAAATTGAAATACAACAATTATTTTCAATAATATTTAGAATAATCAGCTAATTTCGATTTTAGTAGAATTTTATCATAGCGAAACGAAAAATACATTCGCTTGTTGTGGCGATGGTGATCTGTTGTAAATAATAGCTATAATAAAAAAGAAGTTTTTTGAGGAGGAAAATTATGATTCAATAGATATTTTATGGAAGCTGTCGAAAATGTTAGCTATACTACAATAAAAAAGCATGTATAAATACTAAGAAACTTATTATGAATCTCTTCTTAATTTAAAACTCTGTAGCTTTATGATTAGCGGTTTATTAAACCGTAGCTAGTTGCCAATTCTTTATTTCTATTCTTTATCGTTTTTTGTTAAATAAAGACGTTTCTTGAACACCAACCAACAATGAGTTTCTTGAGTATATGCAAAAAATAATGATGACATTTATCAGTAACGTCCAAGAATATACGAAATTTATCAAGCTAACTACGGCTTAAAGCTCTCATTTGCAATCTGCAAAGTTTAAAATCAAGAATAGATTCATACTCTTGCAATTGATTTTGTACATACTTTATTATTTATAGTATCGTTAACATTAACCTTCTTTTTATATCAGAATATTCTTTTACTATCATATGTATATTGCCACAGGAGCTTCTATACAGATATTTTATTTTATTAATTATGTTTTTAGACTTGTTCTATATGATACATAATCCTAATAACATAATGAGCATTAAAGTTATGGATAGCGACATTTATCTCGTTGCTCTCGATTATAACAGCTCACCATCACTGCACTAAGTAACAGAGGTTTTTGCTCCAACTATGGTGTATAAGCTTTATAAAAACCGTAACTGGCTGCCGATCACTGAATAGAATCAGTCTGACTTTTTAGTTGACATCCCATAAGCGGAGTTATATCATATAAATATCAGCAGGATTTTGCTGGTGATTTTCGAAAAACTTAATCAAAAAATTCATATTAGTAAAAGGAGAAAGAAAATGAATACAATTATAGAAAAATCGCAATTTAGAGCGTTAGATATTGCTGTTTTAAAGTGGCATTTGAGACTAGAGACGAGTTTAGAAGACGAGTATTTGTCTAGAATTATCGATATGCCTACAGAGGTTTTCGAGAATAAAACAGGTAAATCTATTCTGAAAAAGAAGTATAGATATGTTTGTAATGAAGATTACTCTTCGAAGATATGCCTTCCTATGCAACCAGTTATAGAGATTTGTTCTGTAAAAAGCCCGGATAAGAAGCCGAAATTCGAGTCGAAAGCAGAATATATTATTGTACAAGATGCAGAACTTCCTGTTGATATTGAATATATTGCAGGTATCTGCGATGATCCTGAGAAGGTACCGAAGGATATTTAGCTGACTCTTCTTCACATGGCAAAGAGTATTTATGACGGAAACGATATTGCAATAAATTCTTGCAAAACACTATCTATTTCATGAAATTATATGGAGAAAGAAGTTAATAACCCGCTATTCACCACGACCACAAGCAAGCGTGGTTTTCACACAAATATTACAAAAATTATTATTCAGAGAATTTCATATAATTTTTTGTTACGTTATGTTTTTTATATAAATTATCAACGATTTTTTCAAATATAATATTTGGCAATATGCTGGTTTCTTTTAAAGAACAATTAAACTTTTTTATAATAACTCTGTTTTGCAGATTTTTACAATATTTAAAGTTATTAACAACTTTTTCACAAGAAATTCACAGTTCTGTTAACACTTTCTTAATGTTTTTATGGTAAAGAGCTCCGTCCCTCCTCGGGGAACTACCTAACTCCTTCTCTTTATGCTTTAAGCATATTTGCATTTAGGATATGTTATATATTAATCTCTGTCATAAGAATATTTATCTGTCAAGAGCTTATAAACCACTTTAGTATTAAGCGATAAAGTTTTAACTGAAGGAAGCTCGCGTTATTTTAACATATATAGTAGATATACATCACGGACACAAACTATAGCGTTATTCTATTTACGACTTTATAATAAATATTTTTGTTTATTAAAACCTAGTTTTCTAATATTAACGGCTAGAGGTTGCTTTCCGCGAATTTCTCGATGAATGAAGCGAAGACAGGGAGGGCGACTTTGGCGCCTGAGAAGCGTTGACCTAGGGTTTTTGGGATTTTGTAGCCAACGAAGACGCACATTATATATGTTTTTTCGTTGTGGACGAAGTATCCGACAAACCAAGCGTCTTTGAAGTCGTTTGTTGTTCCAGTTTTGCCGCCGATTTCCATTTCGTATTTTTCGGCTATTGGGGCGGCTCTTACTGCCGTTCCTAATTTGACGCAATCTATCAAAATGCCTTTGATTGTCTCAGCGGTTTCTTTCGAACATATTCGATGGCGATCTGTTTTGCAGGGAGTTTGATCTATATTTTTAATAAATTTAGGATAAACCATCTCTCCTTGATTAACAAATGCTGAAAACGCAGAAACTATATTAATTGGCAGCGTTTCGACAGCGCCTAGAACGCCAGAAATCGGAATTTTCTTCTCTGCTAGTCCGGCGTTCATCAGAAGTTTTGATATGCTTTTTGTTCCGATTAAGAGCGCTAAATTGATTGTAGACAGGTTTCTGGAGTGAATCAGGCCGTCTCGCATTGGCGTTTTCCCATAGCACTTTTTCGTGTAGTTCCTTGGAGAATATTTTTTACCGTCCAAGAGCGTTATCGATATCGGTTTGTCTTCGATTATGTCGTTTTCATCCATACCCTGCTCAAGCGCAGCAGCGTAAATGAATGGCTTGATGGTAGATCCAGGTTGCCTTTTGGCTTGGGTTATGCAATTGAACGCCGAGATGTCGAAGCTGTATCCGCCAGTCATTCCCAAGACTTCGCCGGTTTTTGCTTCCATGATGATTGCCCCTCCAGTTACCTCTGGCTGTTGATAGGCTTCATATTCATTTGGTTTTTCTAAATTTCTGCATAATATAACGTCTCCTTTTGAGAATTTCTCATTTTTATATTGATTGGTTTTGACTTTTATTTTCTCTCCATTTTCCGTCTTGCAAAGCAAATATTCTTTGTTTATTTCCAGGATTAAACAAGCGCAAATTTTATTTATAGTTGAAGGTAATTTTCTGTTTATTTCATTTAAAATTAATTTATAATTTTCAGTATTATTCTGCTCCCCAAGAAGAGTTCCATTCCATTTTTGACTTTTCGTATAGTCTATTAATCCGTCTTCCAATGTTTTCGTTAATATAAGTTGGATTTTTTTATTCATCGTTGTTGTTATTTGATAGCCTTTTTTGAAGAAGTGTTCAGTAGATATTTTCTGCGTGAATATCCTGAATATTTCGTCAGAAAAGTATGGCGAGAAGATTTTATTTTTCCTAAACTTTATGGCTATAGGTTTTGAAATAGCAGTTTTTAGCTCCTCTTTTGATATATATCCGAATTCATACATCTGATACAGTATTGAGTTTCTTTTGGTCAGCAATTTGGAAGAATTTATTACGTTTATATAGACCGAAGGAGCGCTTGGGATAGCCGCCAAAAACGCAGCTTCTTCGTGCGATATTTTGCTTAATTCTTTGCCGAAATAGTATTCGGTCGCTTCGGATATGCCGTAACATCCTTTTCCCAAATATAGCTGATTCAGATATATCTCGAGGATTTTATCTTTTGGAATTGTCGACTCTATTCTGAAAGCCATAATCGCTTCTTTTATTTTTCTCGTAAGGCTTCTTTTGTTTCCTATGAGGAGGTTTTTAGCTATCTGTTGTGTTATAGTGGAGCCTCCAGCTGGTTTTTTTGCCCAAGACTTTTTCGCTGTATTTTCGACAACTGCCCTGAACAAGCTTTTCATACTGATTCCAGAATGCGTATAAAAATCCCTGTCTTCCGCTATCAAAAACGCTCCTTTGATTGCTAATGGAATTTTGTCGAAATCGACTATGCTCCTATGTTCCAGTGCGTATTCCTCGATCAGATCTCCGTCAGCAGAGAAGATTTTGGTGCTGATAGGAGGAGAATATTCGAGCAACGTTAACTCGCTTGGGATCTCTCTTCCGAAATAAAAAAACATCGAAAAGCCAATTGTGGCGAATATAAAAAGAACACTGCCAAAGAAAAAAAACGTTTTTTTGATTTGCTCTAACATTTTATATATGCTTCAGCACTCACCTATACCAACTTACTCGAATTTTAGCCCAATTAATAATTTAACAAAAATCCTAACGCTATTCAACAGCTTGGTGTAGTGATTTCGAACTGTTATATTATAGAATTATGAGATAAATGTCTCTATTCATAACTTAGAGACTCAAAGAAATACTAGTTATTTTTATGGAATTTTATTTAAGAACGCTGCTGCGTATACTTAGGAAAAAACTCGTTAATCATAGATTAGTAACTATTTCATATAATCTATTGAATTTTTTGTGATTTTGGTGAAACTCAACATAGCCTACTTATGCTAAAAGTGTAAATGGAAGAAGTTATGTAATCCACTAGAGGTATTGAGTCCTTATACTATAAAAATGTTAAAAAAGTGTTAACAAACCTGTGAATTTCTTGTGAAAAAAGGAGCTCCTAAATATAGATGATAATTATAACCAAAAACCGCTAGAAATATTGTAACGATACTATAAAAAGTATACGCAAAGTCAATTACAAGAAATGGATAATACATAGAAAATTCTTCTGATTCTCTTCTTGATGAGCTGTTTACAAAAAGCATAACTAGTTAACTCCAAAGAATAATCTACGCTCTAAAACTAATTATTCGATTTTTGATGCCCTCAGATAAATTCCACTTTCTCTTGGAAGTGTAAATATTAGCAGGATATTTTGTAAAAACTATCATAACCATTTCGTAACTTTATTGCGTTTATAGATATTATGAGAGCGTTGGAAATCAACATATCCTAAATGCAAATGTGATATTCATAAGCTTAGAGAGAAGAGATTAGGCCTCCCACAATGAAGTGATAGCTTTATTTACCATAAAAGTTGTTAATAATACTATAAAACTTGGCAAGGGGGAGGAATTTAAATTGATTTTATATAGTTTTTTATTTGCGGATCACTAGTATTTTCAAGAGTTTCCGCATATTCTCTAACAAATATACTTTTCTATCATATGTATATAATCAACAGGAATTTATAATTTTACGATTTCTATATTGTAAAAACCTAATGAGCATTTCTTTGAGTCTCCAAGTTGTGAATAGCGATATTTATCTCGTTGCTCTGAGTTATAACAGCTCACCATAACTACACCAAACAACAGAGTTTTTCACGCCAGAGTTAAAATTCTAAGAATTTATTAAATATCATCCAATCCTTGCCCAACAACTTCCTTCAACTGTTTTCCTGGCTTGAACTTCGGAACGAACCGTGCTGGGATAGTCATAGTCTCTCGAGTTTTTGGATTTCGCCCAATTGTTGCTTCCTTTTTAGGCGCTGAAAAAGTTCCAAAACCAACTAATTTCACCTCATCGCGGCCTTTGAGAGCATCCTCAACGCTCTTGATAAATGCATCAAGCGCCTTTTCAGAATCTATTCTCGTCAATCCGGATATCTTCGCCATCTCAGATATCAATTCTGATTTTGTCATAATTAGTAAATATCTCCTTAAGTTAAAACTTAGAAAAGCCTACCACACAGCGCAAAAACCAACAAGCAATTTAACGAAATTGTTACAACGTTCTCTTTGAATAAGATAATATCTTCGCGCTGACTTGTAATATTCTACAAAACATGTTTCAGATTTGGTAACTATATTCATAACAGTATCTAAGTTTGCCGGCCACAGGATTTTGACACTTTTGTGTTGGAGGTGGTAGAATGGTTGTGATTTTTGTTAGAGAACAGGGCGTATGCCGAGGAAGATAATAGTTTTTGGAAATCAGAAGGGCGGGACTGGGAAGTCTACGCTTGCTATGCATTTGGTTGTTAGTTTGCTTTTTAAGAATTATCGTGTTGCTACTGTTGATGTTGATGCCCGGCAGGGTACGTTTTCGAGGTATATTGAGAATAGGGAAGGTTCGAAGAAAAATGCCCCTGAGATCCTTATGCCGGATCATACTGCTCTTTTCGAGAGCGGTCTTGATTCTGCGTCTGCCAGTGAGAAGGAGAATTTTGAGCGGATTTCTGAGCTTCTGGGTTCTCTGACAGACTATGATTTCGTTGTTATTGACACTCCTGGAAACGATAACAGTCTGTCTCGAATTGCACATTCGTTTTCCGATGTCATAATAACTCCGATGAACGAGAGCTTCATAGATCTTGATCTTTTGGTGCGCATTCGCGAGCTTGATGCCAATGATTTGAAGCCGAGCATTTATGCCGAAATGGTTTGGAATCAGAAGAAGGAACGTGCGATTCGAGACAAGATGTCGATCGATTGGATTGTTCTGATCAACAGGATGTCTAGCATGATGTCGAAGAACAGGCAGGCGCTGGAGAAGGTTTTGGGCGCGCTTTCCAAACGTATAGGCTTCAGGTCGGCTACAGGTTTTAAGGAGCGCGTGATCTTTCGCGAGCTTTTTTTATCTGGCCTGACGCTTTTGGACAAAAACATCGCTGGCGCTCAAACGAGCCTGTCTCATATAGCGGCCAGACATGAACTAAACGATCTCTTGAAATCTTTGAATATTAGCGGAAAAGATGACGATTAAAATATCTGACGAGGCTGCGAAAATAATAAACAATTGCTTGGCAAATAATCCTCAGAAATTGCCAAGAATACTCCTGAAAGCAGGAGGGTGCGCTGGCAATATATTAGTTCTAACTTTGGGTTTTCCAGCAGAAGACGATGTGTTCGAACAGGTCAAAAATATGAAAATAGCGGTTTCAAAAGACGTTGTGAAGTTTTTGGATGACGTTTCAATCGAACTCAAACCTGGATTAGGACAAGAGATTATTGTTGTGAATAATGCTGCAAAATATAAATGTTCTTGCGGCAAATCGTTTTCCAATAATTGTCTATGAAAATAGCAACTTGGAATATAAATTCACTCAGAGTTCGCGTTGAGCAATTGACGGATTTCCTTCACGAAAACGATATTGAAGTCATTTTGCTCCAAGAAATAAAATGCAAAACCGAAGAATTTCCAAAATATATATTTGAGGAACTCGGATATAATTGCTCTATCTTCGGCCAGAAAGCATATAACGGTGTCGCGATATTATCGAAATATTTGATTGAAGAGGTCGTTTTCGGGAACGATATTTTTCAGAACGACGAACAGGCTAGGTATGTTGAGGCCTTGATTAACGGCTATAAAATAGCTTCTGTTTACGTTCCAAATGGAAAATCTCCTGGCGATCCTGCATATAATTATAAATTAAATTTTCTGAAAATTTTATTGAATCATTTGAAGATAAATTGTGAAAATGACAAATATATAATAGGCGGAGATTTCAATATAACTATGTCTGATGCTGACGTTTATGATCCTAACCTTTGGAGAAACAAAATCTGCTGCACTGATCTTGAGCGGAAAAAGCTGTCTGAATTCAAGGCTTTGGGATACGCAGATGTTATGAATGATTTGCTTGACGCGCCTGATTTATATACATGGTGGGACTATAGGCGCGATTCGTTTACGAAAAATAAGGGCCTTAGACTAGATTATTTTTTCATGAAATCAAATATTCCTGTCAAAAACTGCGAAATAAAAAAGGAAATAAGAGCGCGCATAAGACCTTCCGACCACGCTCCTGTTGTTATTGAAATTTGAGATTTTTTTGTTGAAGTTGCCATAATATTACCAGTTAGATATCTGAATATGAAATGTTCTTTACTCATACTTTTTCATTATACTATTGCTAACAGTTTCCACAAAATACTTTTAGTTACATAAGTTTCCTAAGCAAAGATATCGACATCTGCCCATCTTCACCCGATCCACTTAGGCTTGTTCCAATGGAACGTTCTCATAGTTTTTTCTGTGATTGCCAACTAGTTACTAGTGTGATTAAGTTTATCATAGTTGGGCAAAAAATGCACTAGCTTGCTGCAGTGATGGTGAGCTATTCTAATATAGAACAACGATATTATAGTCTCTATCCATTACGTTACTAAAATAATAAAATGTCAGCAATAGAATTATTTAAAGGTTTCCTTGAACAGATTATTCTCACCCGATCCAGGTAGGGTTTTTTCTTGGGAGTTGATAGTGATGTTTGTTCCAAGAAAACTTTCTCATAGCTTCTTTGTGTTTTTGCCAACTAGTTACTAGTGTGATTAAGTTTATCAGAGTTGAGCGAAAAATGTAGTCGATTGCGGAAGTGATTTTGAGCTGTTATAATAGAGAATAACAGG
>BNWD01000005.1 GCA_025998575.1 Alphaproteobacteria bacterium
ACACATCAAGAATGACCAAGTTCGGCCCTTTTTCTTTCAAAAGAGCTAGAGCATCGATATAACAGCTCGCAACTATCGTTTCATAGCCTTCATCGCTCAAAATGCCAGAAACTAAATCCCTAATATCGCTTTCGTCGTCAACTATAAGAATGCTAAAAGCCATACAGAATTCCTTTAAATATTGGCATCAAATGGAAGCTCTATCAAAATAGACGCTCCATTCAAATTTTTTGCGCGACCAAGTTTTATATCGCCTCCGTGCTCTTTTATTATTTTATAAACAATAGCCAAACCCAAACCCAAACCGTTGCCTGCCTCTCGCGTTGTGTAATATGGTTCGAGAGCTCTTTCAAGAGCCGCCTCAGAAAAACCAGGACCATCATCATTGATTCTAATACAAATCGAGCGCGTATTCACGAAAAAACTCACAATTATATTTCCTATAAAGCGTTCATTTTTATTTTCATTATTCTCCACAATGGCGTTTGCCGCGTTTTGCAAAATATTCATCATGACTTGATTGATTTGAAATGAATCTATATTGCAATTAAACTCATTTCTATCATATTCCTGATGAAAAGCAATGTTTCTATTCGCATTTTCTTGAATCAAAACAGTTTCTTTCAATAGTTTTATTATATCAGTTTTCTCAATTTGAGGAGCTGGCATCCTAGCAAAATCAGAAAACTCCTTAACCAAATTCCCAATGCAATTTACCTGGCGAATTATAGTGTCTATACACGAATTAAAAATCTCAGGATTGGAGCTAATTTCTGTTTGATACTTTCTTTTTATTCTCTCAGCCGAAAGCTGGATTGGCGTTAGAGGATTTTTTATTTCATGAGCAATTTTTCTAGCTATATCACGCCAAGCATTTTGTTTATTCGAAATAATTAATTGCCGCTTTTGGTATTCCAGTTGATTTATCATGCCATTGAAAGTTGAAATCAATATATCCCATTCGTTGTTAAATTTCCGAACTATTATAGGAGCATTATAATCGCCCATTCCAACGTTTTTCACAGCAACTATCAATTTATTGATTGGCCTTGTAATCCAATTTGCAAAAAGAAGCCCAATCAAAACGGAAACCACAAGAAGCAATATTGTCACAGAAAAAAAGAACGTCATGAATGTAATTTTTATTCCTGTTCTTTGAGCGGCAAGGTTTGTGTATTCCAATATTGCATCTTTTATTTTATGTTTATGATCCAATATCTCCTGGTCAATTTTGCTCGATGCTATCAGATAAATTCCAAGCTCTCTATCAATCGTTTGAGCAGTTACAACTGAATCATCAGATTCCCAAGAAGAAATTCCTCCAGTGTCGAAATAATTGATTGCACTTGGAATTCCCTCTAGCTCCAAAGACATTGAAAACATAGTCTTTGCGAGAACAACAACTCTGTCTAAACCATGACGTTGGATCACTATCGCCTCTATTTTCAGCCCTTCAGTCTCCTCATGCAAAATTCGCTCCATCACTTCTCTTTTAACATATGCTCCATCAATGCATTCTTCAACTCGTTCTGCGACACCGCTCACGAAATTTACCATCGCCATCTTCTTTTCTTCAATATAAACAGAAGACAATTTATCGGCATTTTGTATGACTTTCTGAATTGGCGCTTTGAACAAACTTTCGATTCCGATATTGAAAAATATTATCGCAAAAATCAACACGCAGGCGGCAGGCGCAATAGTTACTCCGGAAAAAAGAATCGTTATCTGCTTGAAAAATTTATTGCCAATCCTCTTTTCGCGATTATTTTTTATCAGCTTAGCTATGTTGCGAAAGACTAACCAAGCCATCATAAGGACTATAACAACATCAATATAAACAAGCGCAAATAAAAGATACGAACTAACAACCGTATAATGCTTTGTCAATGTTATATACGTCAAATATCCAAATATTAACGCCAATACCGCTAATATTAACACAATCTTGTTTGCGTGCTTCCTATTTGCGTATTTCCTAAAAAATCTCCGATAAAGGAACATTATAACTTGTATATATTGGCAACCAAAATGAATAGTAACATATAGCATCGAAACCTTGAAAAATTTTTCACTTGCCAGCTTGCCTCTTTACGCTAAAAAGAAACTATGCTCTGCCCCAAAACTGTGACTATAATGACTCTTCTAAAAGAATATTTTTATGAAGCTTTTGGAAATCAACATATCCTACTTACGCTTAAAGCATATATGGTAAGGAGTTATGTTGTCCCCTAGCTGGGATGGAGTTTTACTATAAAGATATTATAGAGAGTTGTTAGTAATTCTGTGAAAAATTCACAATTGCCATCTCATAATCCTATCTCAAACGCACTAAAACAGAGCTGGTTTCTGTCAACAGCAGTCAATAGCCTGATCCTATTTTCTTTTTTTTGAATGATAAGTATTAAAGCTCATTCCTTTCTAAGATTTCAACATCTTTCAACTGGATTAACAAGCGGTTACGTGGCGTTATAATATAGTAAGATGTTTGGCATATTTGTGAGCTGTGTTTGTAGGCGTGTAAATATGTGTAAGTATAACAATTGTTTTCAGAGTTTAGAAGATAATCGTGCAAAGTATAAAACAGAAGAGATAAACCTTGCTCTGAGCTATATCTTGAAGGAAACGTATTTTAGAGAATAGCGATGATTTAATGTTATTGAAATGATGCTTGAAAAAGAAAACAGAATCAAAATATTGACTGCTGGTGACAGTAGTAGGCTCTGTTTTAGTGCGTTTGATGTATTGTCAGCAGATGGCAATTCATTGAAATGACTGCTAAACAAGATGTTTCGTCTGAATATAAAACTATACGCACCGATGCAAATTACTCGTACTGAAAAATAATTCATAAGTTTATAAAACATATAACATAGTTACAAAGTCTGAAACATGCTTAGTGTAATCTTAGCCCTCCCAACTAAGGCATTACATTAATCAAAAAGAATACTAGAGCTTTTAGCAAAATTGCTTGTTGATAAACTTAATCGCCACAGGAAATAGTTGGAAGTCCCAAATATTTGATATTGTTTATGCAGTGTTCATAAGAGTTTCATCTAAGTAGAGTTGACTGTCTCTCATAATTATTTTGCAGTAAGCGTTTACGCCCGATTTTCCACTGAATGTGTTAATAACTCTGTGAAAAACTTTTTTTTGGCTATAAGGGTTGGCCATGATGTAGGCTATATAACAGTATTGCTCAAAAATTGGACACTGCGTGAAAGCCTTGAAAATCAACGTGTCAAGAGAAAAATTTCTTAAAAAACGAAAAAAATATTTTTGCTTGATAACCATTAAAATTTTTGTAAAGGTTGTTAATATTCTGTGTATTTTTTCGGCTCTATGGTAATTTTAGAGAAAGATTTAGGCTTAAAAGAACTTGCAAAAAACTGGCTGTCATATTTATTCAATTCTGAGTTTTTGTCGAAAAACACAGTTGATGCATACGAGCAAGACTTGGCGTTATTGGTCGAATTTTTGGAATATTATAAGTCGAAAACTATAAACCGTGAAGACTTGCTTTTTATAACGAAACAGGAGATTAGATCTTGGATTTTATTCAAGAAAAACAAAGGGAACTCTGATAAAAGTTGCGCTAGGGGGCTATCAGCTATTAAAAATTTTCTGAAATTTTGTATAAAAAACAAACTAATAGAGCACAACGATATAACAGATATGAAGGCGCCAAAAATCAGAAAAAATCTACCGCGGCCGATTGCGATAGACAAAATAAACGATATTTTAGGCGCTATATACGTTCTGAAAAAAACGGACTGGATTATCAAACGAGATAGAGTTCTGCTGTTTTTCGTGTATTCCGTCGGACTTAGGATTAACGAGGCGCTAAGCCTAAACAAGTCTGAGGTCTTAGACGCAGGAGAATTCATAAGCGTATTTGGTAAAGGAGGGAAGGCCAGAATGGTGCCTATTGTCGACAAGGCCAGAGAACTGATCTTGGATTACATAAAATCTTCTGGATTCGAGGAGTCAAAGGCTTTGTTTGTGAATAGATTTGGAGAAAGACTCTCAGCATCTGCTGTGCAAAAACTGGTAAAAAAAGCCAGAGAAATGCTCGACTTGCCGGACTCAGTCACTCCACACGCACTGCGCCACAGCTGCGCAACGCACATAATCGAAAGCGGCGGCGATCTCCGAAGCGTCCAAGAGCTCCTGGGCCACGCCTCCATATCATCAACCCAAATCTACTCGGCCGTCGCCAAATCCCACCTATTAGACGTATACGACAAATGCCATCCGATGAGGAGGAAAAGACATATGGAGTGAATTTGATAATATCATCTATTTTTGATAAATTTGCTCTAAAAATAAGAAGAAAATGTGAATAGTATTAGTAGACTAATGACGACATACCAAAAAGTGCTGGTTTTCGCAAAAGCATTGAAAGTAGTAATATCATAGCGTAAATCCGAAAACAGGTTTTGTTTGTGAAATCTAAGTGAATACTTAGTAAGTTGTTGCTGTAAATAACAATATGTGTGATAACTATCCTCGAAGAGACTGCTCAATGAAATTGAAAAAATTATGAGCTTATATTAATGTATCAGTATAAATAATTGCCTTTGAAAAACTAAAAGCAAAATATTTAATCAAAAAAAAATCGTATTAGTAAAAGGAGAAAGAAATGAATACGATTATTGAGAAGTCGGAATTTAGAGCGTTAGATATTGCTGTTTTAAAGTGGCATTTGAGACTGGAGAGTAATTTAGAAGCCGAGTATTTGTATAGAATTATAGACATAACTAATGAAGCTTTAGAGAATGAAACAGCTGCAATCGCATGCTTGTCAGTGGCTAACTTTTCTTATTTACCAGACAGCAGCTATTGAATTGTGTAGACTTTTTTTGTATTATAAAGAGGAGTCTTCGTAGCTCAGCTGGATAGAGCGTAGGATTCCTAATCCTGAGGCCGTGGGTTCGAATCCCGCCGGGGACACCATTTTCATTTGCTTGTTGACAGCGCGTTTGGATGTGGTATAATTAAAGCATGTGGTTTAGGGGATGTAGCTCAATTGGTTAGAGCGCCGGCCTGTCACGCCGGAGGTCGCGGGTTCAAGTCCCGTCATTCCCGCCATTTCGTTGAGTTTGGCGACATGTTTTGCAGAAAAATCATGGATGTCGTTATAAACAAAGCGGAAGTCTTGAGCGTGGCCGATGTTCCAGTCGTCGCTGCGATCGCTATCGAAACTGAAATCATTTCTATTTGCCAAAACGAAGTTGAAATATTGAAAAATCCTTTATGTCATGCAGAATTTTTGGCAATCGAGAGCGCGCTGAAATGCTTGGAAACAAAGTATTTGGACACCGCTAGCTTATACGTCACGTTGGAGCCGTGCTCATTTTGCGCATCAGCATTGGAAAAAGTTAGGATAATGGAGATTTTTTTTGGGGCTTACGACCCAAAAGGAGGCGCAATTTTCCATAATTCGAAAATTTTCGAGACGTCAACAATCAAGCCAAACATAGTCGGCGGTATCCAGGAAACTAGGTGTTCAGCCATATTAACAAACTTTTTTAAACAACTTAGGGAGAAATAAAATGGAAAATCAAACAAGATTAAATAAAGCGTTGTCGATGATGGGGCTTTGCTCCAGAAGAGACGCTGATGAACTGATAAAAGCAGGAAAAATATTAGTCAACAACAAGCAAATAATCGAATGCGGAGTTAAAATATCGCCAGGAGATTGCGTTTTTTATGATGGAAAAAGCTACAATTTTTCGAAAAATTTAGTTAAAAAGATCTGGTTGTATTACAAGCCTAGAGGACTTGTCACAACGCATAAAGACGAGAAAAATAGACCGACCGTTTTTGATGATTTGAAAGAAAAAATCAATATGAGAGTAGTTTCTGCAGGACGTTTAGACTTGAGTTCCGAAGGGTTGCTGCTAATAACAAACGACAACGATTTCGTAAAATTTGCTGAAAATCCAAAGAGTAATTTGGAAAGAAGATATCGTGTGCGCCTGTTTGGAATTCCAGATGAAAAGATGATTTCCGAGCTCAATAAAGGCGTTGAAATCGAGCGAATTAGATACGGACCAATAAAAGTGAAAATTTTAGAAAGGCCGCTCGGCAAAAATTGCTGGATAGATTGCAGCCTGCGCGAAGGAAAAAACAGAGAACTCAGGAACGTCTTCGCGCACTTCGGTTTGCTCGTGAACAAACTCATCCGCTATAAATACGGCCCATACGACCTAGGCTCACTGTGTGCTGGGCAAGTTTTGGAAAGCGAAATGTTCTCTAATATTTAATTAAAACAGGAGAGATAACATAGACGCATCCTATGTTTTCTATTTTCGAGAGTGGAGTTGCCGTTACAATTTTTTTGTCAGTGGCGATTTTTGTGACTGAAGCGACAGGAATGTCAGCTGGGAAAAGGCCGCCGTCGCCAGATGTGCGCAAAACATCTCCAATATTTATATCAAATTTTGCTGATTCGATTTCCTCATTGATTTCTTGAGATTTCATTTCGTTTTTGGAATCACCGGAAAGTATTAATCGACTGGTGCTTGTCTTGACTGGCACATTCAATTTTTGGTCACAAACAGTCATAACTCTGGCAACTTTGTCGTTGCAATCGAAAATGACCCCAACCAATCCGTCGCTTGATATAACTATTTGGCCGGGCTTTGTCATATCGTCAGAAACGGAAATTAACATGAAAGATTCGTGAGGCGATTTGTCAAACCCAAGAACTTTTTCCATGACCTTAAAATTAGAAAAACTATATTTCAGTCCAACAGATTTTTTCAGTTTCTCTAGTTCCAATTCTGTATTTTCTGAACTATTAATCTCAACTTTCAACTCATCAAGTTCCATTTTTAACCTCGCATTTTCTTTTTTCAAATTCATATACTCAAACAAAGAGTTTGGAAAATCTATGAGTTTATTTGCGAAAACCTTGAGAGCTATGGCTTGTTCAGACAATTTCATCTTTATATTTGAAATCACAGACAAGCTATAATAATTGCCAACGAAAAATAATGCCGCTATAAGAAAAGTGCCGATATATGATAAGTGCTTTTTATTTGTTTTTTTGAATTTAAATAGACTCAATTTCATCTAGAGTAATCCTTGCCATCTTGGTTGCCAGCGTGTTCCTGCTAATTCCCAAAATTTTGGCTGTCAGTTTTTTGTTTTTACCAGCTATATTATACGTCTTTTGAATCAAAATCGCTTCAACTTCAGACATCACAGTTTTATACAAGCCACTAACATCTTTTATATCATTTTGCAGGACAAAAAAGTTGTCGAGAAGAAGTTCGATTGAGCTTGATATTCCTTGATTTGCCATAATTAAACTTCTATATCAAGATAACGAATATCATATCCGACTTCGCACCACGCTTCCACCTCCTCATAACATTTTTTAAATTCCTCATCGATTTCAGACAACCGGATGCATTTTCCATCAATCAAAATCAACGGATCAATACCTCTAAATTTCGGACAAAAGTGTTCGGTTTTATAGGTTTGACCAGGAATTGTTTCCAACGGATTGTCGCACTGCTGAAGAGTCAATTGAATAATTTTATCTGAACTTTTCATAATTTGCGTCAACAGCTCAGAATCAGTTGAAAACAAATCTTTTTCAGTTATAATTTTCAGTTTTAAAGCTCTTTTAATTGTGAGTGAAAAACAAATATTCAATAGCGTATTCTCTGCCTTTCCCCAGAAATTCTTAGTGAAATGCACTGATAATTTCGCAAATTTGCTAGCCAAGTTCTTGTTATTAAAAAACCATTTTCCATCTTTAAACGTCACATCCTGCATAATATTTTTTGCGTCTTCTTCTGTTATCAACTTAAACAACAGCCCAGTTTTGACATTATATTGAATTCGATCAGCGCACATATCGGGCAAGCTCTGCTCAAGCATCCAATACTCCCCGCAATCCGGATTTATTCTGTCAATATTCAAGCCAATTTTAGTTAATAAATTTTCAAGGCCGGAGTTTTTCATATATGTGTCGTGAATAGAATCCTGATAGCTTTGTTCTGTGAAGTCAGAAGTGTTTTTTGCAAAAATATAATCACCAACGTGGGAAAAAGCAGTGTGAGATGCGTCATGAAGCAATCCGACAGCCTGCTCTTTTATGTCTGCCCCTTTCATTTTCAACAGCGCCCAAACCTCTAAAGAATGCTCAAAGCGAGAAAAAGCAGGCAATCCTACGCCAAAATAGCGAGCCGGCCCTGCTTGATCAACGCCTAGCAAACGCTGCATCGCAGGAGTTTCAATAATAGCGACAATCTCAGATGGAATCGTGAATTTATCGCCCCAACATGTCTCAAATTCGACCTTCTGAGATTGATAAAAAAACACCATAAAAGCAGCCAAAGCAACTGCGATAAAAGACGCGCCCCACGCAAATTTTTTATTAAAATTCATCTTCGTTTTATTCAATCTCAACAATGTTCCCTAATATTAGTATATCATGGAATTTCTTTTTAGAAAACAAAAAATTGAAGAATATTAACTCTTAGAACATATCCTTAGGGTTGAAACTCAGCTCCAACTCCTTCCACTCTTCGTATTTGTCTTTTGGCAGCGGAAGCGGGTTGCATTTTGGGTCGAGCACGGCCCGATAGGCATTTTCAGCTGCAATCTTGAAATCCGGATCAGAGTTCATTTTGCTGGCGTTCATTATTTCTGCTTTTTTCACGCGCCCGTCTTTATCTAGTTCCATTTTTATATCGACGACCAGATCTTCAGCATTCCTGAGGCCGGCCGGGAAATGCCAACATTTTTTGATAGCTTGTCGGAGGAGATCTATCTGAGTTGCGGTCATAACCTCGCCAACCTCTTCCGCTTTTGCACCATAATTTTCGTTATCATCCTTCGCCAACGCGCTATCCAGCAAGCTATTGAACGACTTCTCAGCTGCGTTTTTATCACTTGCGTTGCTTTTTTTATTTTTATGCAAATTCACAATTGCCTTTTCATTCGAAGCTGATTTATTTGCAGTCTTTTTCTTTCCCACCGGTTTCTTGATTTCATTGGGTTTTGCAGCTGGTTTCAGCTTTTCCTTCGGTTTTGCCGAAAGTATCTTTTCTTCTTTCTTCATTTCTTTTGGTTTCTGTTCTTCTTTTTTCTCTTCAATTTTCTGTTCTTTAACGGTTTCAGGCTCAATCTTATCACTTCCAACCTGATGTTTCTCAATTGGTTCAGGCTTTGGCTCTTCTTTTGCTTTAGATTTTGTTCTGCTTGGTTTTCCTTCGGTTTCTGATATAATCGGAGCCTTGCTTTTCGGCCCCAGTTCGACAAAATCAAACACAACATATCCTGAATCTTTTATCTTTTTCGAAAAAAAGTCTCCAAAACTAAAGTAAGAGGCCACTATAGCGCCAATATGAATGGCACAAGATAAGATAAAAGCAATGAATTCCAAAGATTTGTTCATCGTTTCTTCTTTCCTCGCGGAGCGACTGGAGTGTTGTCAGGCTCAGAAATCATAGACACCTTGCAACTTCCAGAAGCCGAAATTATACCCATAATCTCCATAATTTTGCCATATTTCAGCTCTTTGTCGCCACGAACGTATATCGTGTCTGATTTACCATTGTCAAGAATATGAGGCAATTTTTTGATTAAATCCTCAATAGAAATTTGCGCCTCCTCAATAAAAATATTGGAATTCTTATCGATAGAGATAATGATAGGCGGAGTTTTGGGTTCGTTGAGAGAGGCAGCCTTAGTCTTCGGCAAATCGACCTGAACGCCAACATTCAGCATAGGCGCAGTTATCATAAATATAATGACGAGAACGAGCATAACGTCAACAAGCGGCGCAACGTTTATATAGACAGTTTGCTTTGGTTTCTTTTTCAGCGAGCAATTAATTCTCATCTAATTGCCTCGCGATAATTGAGCTAAATTCGTCTGCAAACGTCTCGAGACGCGTTATATATCTGCTCATGCTGTTCATAATAATGTTGTACCCAACCGCAGCGGGGACAGCAGCAACAAGCCCCAAAGCCGTCACAACCAATGCCTCAGAGATAATAGGAGCGATAGTCGCAATGTTCGAATTTTGTTGAAGCGCGATTGCCTTAAAGCCATCCATAATGCCAAGAACAGTTCCGAAAAGCCCGACGATAACGCCATTAGTTCCAAGAGAAGACAAGAATCCCATATGTTTCTCAAGCTCGTCGCTTTCCTTTCTTATGGCAATCAACATAGCGCGCTCGACTCGTTGCTCAAGCGTTTTAATTGCAGAATCAGCATGAGCTTTTGCTGTGAAATGTTGCCATTCGGCCATTGCCGCACAAAACACATTGGTTAAAGGATCCAGCTCAGAATCGCGAACTTCGTTATATAGTGTTTCTAAAGGCATGCCAGACCAAAATGAATCTTCAAAAGCATCAGCTGACGCATGCAAACTCCGCAATCTGAAATGTTTCCCCAGCATAATTGTCCAAGACCAAAGAGACGCAACCAACAGCACGAGAATGACAACTTTGATCATGAGCCCAGCGCTCCAAAACATCGAAAAGATCGACGAATCGATCACATGAGCATTCTGCGCGCCAGCCAACGCCATGTCCGAAGATTGAAAAGCAACTTGTGAATTATCCATTTTTTACTATCTCATCAAAGCACCTATATTTAGTATACACCTTTTTTTCAATTTTGTGAATTAATTGTTACTTTATAACTTGCCTAAACGTTTGTCTGACAATCGAGCGGGAATAAAAATTCATAAAACAACCATCAACCGCCATCTGGGATGACAGTTGATGTTTTTGCGCATGTTTTACTTGTGTGCCACAAGTAAATTAAGCAACAAATTCGAGCATACTCGACAATGTTCTTGCCGATTTTTATGAATCGGCTCGCTGCAGCGTCATTACCGAGCGCGGCCTAATGGAACAATAGTATTTCTGTCATTTATATCCTTTTTACCAATTGCATCATTAATCAAAGACTCTCCGTAAACTGATCTTTCTGCCGTGGCAAAAAGTTTTAACTTTGTGCGCAGATCAATATTTGGGTTATTTAGCTTGCAAAACAAGTCAAAAGGATGCAAGAATTCGCGGGGCTTGTCATACTGTGCGCGAGAATACAGTTGATCATACAACTGGAGCACAGACGTATGATTAAAGTTGCGCAATTCGTAGCCTGCTTTGTTAGCTTCGCGAATAACACCGACAATTAAGTATTCTGAACGCCATTTTTCCATGTCGGCTGTAAACCGTGAAAACAAAGTATCGTAAATACCATCCCGATATTTGCTAAGATAATCGTTAAGTGCACGTGCGTAACGTTCCTTACTCCATAACAGCCGTTGCCACCTATGTTCTTTAATTATACGCTTTTATCAATGGAGCCATTTGCAACTGTAAATTCGTGTTAAAAACTTCCGAATTCTCAACTGTCACGTAATACTCTGGCTATAATTTTGCCATTGTTGCCTTATCGTAAGTAAACTTAGGCATTGGAAATGATATACCAAGAACTGTGACGTGGTCAGGCGCTGTTTCGGCATTTCCTTCCCGCCTAATATTTGCATTAGCACCAAAACTCGCTTGAGATGCAACTAAAGCTGCGGCTATTAATAAAATTTTTTCATCTTATACCTCTTCTTTTATAATAAAACCTTCCTCCTATAATTATATTATACAATAAACGACAGAGTATTGCAACATATTTTTTTAAAATTAATTATATAAAATTTTATATATTATTTCGGCACGAATTAACAAAAGTTCATATATTTATGACAGGCATTTAGCGAATGTTCGGTTTCGTAGTATAATTAACAATTGCTTGCATTCTATTTTTGGGATTGTGAAGATTTTTCCGATGGTTATCTTCTTTTTTGTGCTTATACTTTTCTCAACGTCTGTTGGGGCGAGTTCTGTCAAGATAGAAGGGGTGAGCAATGCTGAAATTTTGGAGAGGATAAAAGAGCAGATATTGTCAAGCAAATCGAAATATAGCGAGATTCCAGATTCAATTTCTGCTAAATACAGGCTAAAGAAAGACGAAAAAATCATCTTAACTATATTGCATTCGTTCGGATACTTCGACGCAGAAGTCACTCATAATATTATAAATGGGGTCATAAAGCTCAATATAACGTTAAATGAACGATACAATTTTAATGAAGTTTTATTAAAATACGTAGATAATCCGCAATATAGTTCTGGCTTGACAATAGGAGAAGTTTTCGAACTCGTCAACATAGACTTCAACTCGTTCGCAACAACAAGAGAGATTTCTGCTGCTGCCGTTAAAATCAAAGAATTCTTTCAATCGAAGGGGTTTGCGTTCGTCGCAAGTGAACAACCAGAAGTTGAAATAGACAGGAAAAACAAAAAAATAAAAGCAATTTTTAATATAATTTTAAATGGAAAAGTGGTCATAGACAAAACAATCGTCAATATAAAAAGCAAAAAAAATGCAGCGAAGTTGTTCAATTTCGTTAAGAATAGAGTTTCTTGGAATGATGGCGATTTCTATGATTTGGAAAAAATAAATGAAATGAAAGAGCAGCTCATGAATAGCGGAATTTTCTATAATATTGATATAAATTTGAGCGAACCAAAAAAGGACGAAAACGACAAATCTATTTCCCACACAGTCATGACGATTAACGCCGAGGAGGGCATGCTCAGGAATATCGAGGCTGGCGTCAAATATGGTTCGTCAGATAAACTCGGCCTGTTCCTATCCTGGACACATTATAATATAGACGGCTGCGGCTCTGAATTATCGACAGTTCTCGATATATCAAAACGCAACAAAACGGCTAGGGTTAAACATAATCTTCATGATTTCATCAACAAAAAACACAGCTTGTCGTCACAAATTTTCTATACGAAAGAGAACACGCTGTCATATGGCGTCGACAAAACAGGCGTGGAAAGCATTGTCTGGCGAGAACTTTCTCAAAAATTCAGAATAGTGGTAGGGTGTAGCTTCGAAAAGGCCAAAACAAACAATAAAATCACGCCCGCTGAGAAAAAAATAAAATTCAATGGAATTGGCATTCCAATCGGCGTTTCTTTAGACAAAACAGACTCGTTCCTTGATCCAAAAACTGGCTTTAGGTATTCAGGCAACGTAACTCCCTTTTTCGGAGACGCCAAGCGTTTGACTGTGGCCTCAGGCAAGTTTTCCTTCTATTTGCCGGTATCGAAAACAACATTCAAACGCCCAACAATCATTGCCTTCTACACAAAAATTGGCTCAATAATAAACAACGAAAAACTGAAAACACCGATCGACAGGCTATTCTTCGCAGGAGGAGCAAACTCGATCAGGGGATACGGCTATCAAAAACTCGGGCCATTTTCAACTGACGGACTGCCACTTGGAGGCAAATCATCCTTCGAATTCGGCGTCGAACCGAGACTGAAAATAACTGACGACATAGGCGCAGTTTTGTTCGTCGAATGCGGGAACGTCTATAACCAAAGATTCCCGAAACTCTTCAAAAACGCACTCTTTGGCTATGGGGCCGGAATCAGATACTACACCCCTCTCGGCCCTATAAGATTAGACATAGCATTCCCAGCCAAAAGAAGACGCAAACAAGACGGCTCACACCTAGACTCAACACTCAACATATACGTCAGCATCGGCCAGTCTTTTTGAATATTTACAGAATCATTACCAAAATTTTCTGAAGCCGAATGATAATGTGAGAGAGGAGGTTTTGAGAGCAACGGCTTCGAGTTTATCTTTGACAGCGGGATAATAGGCGACTTTCGTGAAAAAACACAGGTTATCTTTTATGAAGTAGCTATGTTCAGCAATAATACTCATTTGTAACGGGCATTGACTATTAACGGATTTTCTTTTTGCCGGAGCATCGTAATGCTGCAGCTTTTCAAGAGAGGACTTTGTTTCGTCAATTGCCTGATTATATGCGTCGATCAATCTTCTTCCATGTTCTTGCATAGTGTAACCTTCAATGGCAACAGCATGAGACGTGCAATAAAGAATGTTGATTCCACCGCCAAATTTCAGTTCATTAGACTGATTCAGTTGGCGAACAACAAATACATTTAAACCCAACCTTCCATTGCTTTTCCAAGCGAAAGATCCGCGACCATTCGAATCAACAACATGAGAAGGATCATTCTTGACCTTATGTTTTGAGTCAAACGTTCTTTCAATTTCTGCGCCAAATTTCCAAGATTCTGTTATTGGCTTGTAAAAACCAAAAGCCAAACCACCTTGAAATCCATTGCACGTCTTGCTAGGGCTCTTCAACAAATCGTCGTTAATATGAGATTCTTTTTCTTCTTTCAGAGCCAAAGCAACTGCACTTAAGCCATCATTATTCTTCACAAAAGCATTTTTTATGCATCCCTGTTCTTTGAACAAACTATTCAGTAACCCTCTGTTAATCATGTGTGCAACAACAGGCATGTGTTTATCGCGGCAGAATTCCTTATCAATTATATCCTTGTGCTTCTCTCGAATGCGGCTCAACTGTTTAAACGCAATTTTTGAGTCATCTTCCCTCGAGCAAAGTTCCTCAATTTCAGAAGTATCGCCTTTTAATATTAGATACTTCAAAGCATACTTAATTTTCTCAAAAAACTTATCGCGCTCAGAGTCTTTCCAGGTGCTGGTAATATGATTCATGCCAACAGAAAATCCATTGTCAAAAGATATATCTTCTGAAGAGCTGGCTATTTTGCAAACGAGTCGAGACAACGCATCTGAACCACCAGCTTTTATAATGCCCTCAAAAGACAAGCCTTGTAAACCAAAATGAACAATGCATTCGTCAAAAACAGTTAGAAATTCACTGTCTAATTCAGCCAAAACAACGGCCGCTTCCTTATCGGAAACGCCAGTTTTTAACCGCTCACAACTCAAACCTATCAGGAATAAATTCCTGAAGGTAGCAGTGATACTTGGTTAAAAAGTGCTTGGATTATCAACTAGTTATGGTTTTGGTAAGCCACTCATGTGGAAGCTACAGAGTTTTAAAATAAGAAGAAAATCAGAAAATTAATTCGTATTTATCAAATCTAACAGTTTTCACAAAATAGTTATTGGGCCATAATTATCATCTACATTTAAGAATTCATTTTTTTCACCTGAAATTCACAGGTTTGTTAACAACTATCCATAACCACCAGCCCACCTCTGGGACCTACCTAACTCCTTCCATTTAGGCTTTAAGCATAAGCTTATGCATATCACATTTGCATTTAGGATATGTTGATTTCCAACGCTCTCATAATATCTATAAACTCAATAGTCTTACGAAATAGTTACGATAGTTTCAACAAAATATCCTGCTAATATTTACACTTCCAAGAGAGAACAACATTTATCTGACTATTTCAAAAATCGAACAATTAATTTTAGAGCTTAGATTCTTCTTTGGCGTTGTCAACTAGTTATGGTTTTGATAAACCACTAGTCAAGAAGAGACTCAGAAGAAGTTCATTAATATTTATCTATATTTTGCAATTGAGCTTATACCTACTTTTTTATATTAGAATATTCTTTTGCCAACATGCTTTTTATTATTTTAGCAAAGTTATGGATAGTGACATTATCTCGTTGCTCTGGATTATAGTCACTATTCATCATTGCACAAAGCAACAGATCTTTTCGCTCCGCTATGATAAAGCTCATCCATCTCTAAGATTTCAACATATTACAACTATTTCTTTTTTTGTTCAAGCTTTATTTCAAGCCCACTAAATCCTCGATATTCTTTGAAACTAGTTTCCTTCAAGGTATAACATACAAACTCATCTCGCTAATATGCCAAAACATCTTACTATATTCTATATTTTTCCGTAACAGGTTGCCAATCCATTACGCAATTCAAAGTTTGCTTATTGGTGCTTCTATAAAGTTAACGTTAATAAAAGCAGGCTTATCAAACAAATTTATTGTTTTTGCTGTATTATTGGTATGAGAGGTGTGAGGGTGAGCTATAGAATTTTTAATGTTAGATTGGGTTTTTCCATTAGCTGAGAGTTTGGTTTCTCGCGAGAATATTTTTATTCTTGTTATTGTTGTTTTATTAGTAGTATTTATTTTAGTGGTTTCTCGATTGCGCGCTAAAAATAAAACTCTTGTTTATTATTTGAATATAACGCGCACTGTCACGAAAGCGTTGGCTAACAAGCAGGAAATAGTTGCATTTAACGGCAAAGACGACATCATATTCGCTACGCATCCTTATTTATATGGCAACAAAAAGGAGTTTGTGACGTCGATAAATGCGCGTGTGAAGGCGTCTTCCGAGTTGAAGATGATTTGCGATATGTTGACTGCGAGAAAAGATTTCGAAACGATATTGTCAGGAGTTGCAAGTGCTATACATTCCAGCAAGAAATTGATGTCTGGAGTGCGCATCATAGATGCCGATGATTCATCAATAAATGATAACGTTTCAGTTTTTTCTATGCAGGACATATCGAAATATTTGGATAATGGAGAAAAGGCCGCTAAAAATTACGAGCAGCTGGAAATATTTTTAGACACGTTTCCTTTCGGAATATTTTACGTCAATAACGCCAGCCTAATAATAGGTGCCAACATGACGTTTGCCAATATGTTGAAAGTCAATAGAGACAAAATAATAGGAGAGAAAATCAGCGATTTTATAACTGATTTTAACTATAATATACCTCCACAAAAAGCTACTTTCGTTTCGATAAAACCAAAATTTTCTCCTGAATTCAACGCAATTTTAATAAAATCAGCTGTTTCGTCGATTTCGTCTATGCAGCCTTGGATCGTTCATAAAAACGAACGTAATCCGATAAAAGAGGAGAAGAAGTCATTTTTGGATCAAGATTCGTTCATTTCATCGTCAATACCTTCCGTTATTTCGACGACGGATGGCGAAATCAAAGAAATAAATCCTGCTTTTGCAGCAATGATTCAAGATAAAATCACAATCGAAAAAGACAAAGTCATGCAGCCTGGATCTAATATATTGGATTTCATCGCTTCAGATTCTGAAGCCGATATCGTTTCTCATTTGAAAAAAGCGTTTGCAACAAAAGACATTGCAGATCCAATCGAAATCAAATTCCATGGCGGAAACATAGTTTCTGTGGCCCACATAAGCCGCATAAGAAATCAACCAGAAGACATTGTTCTTATTCAGCTGATAGATATTTCAGGCCAAAAAATCCTCGAGCAGCAATTCATACAATCGCAGAAAATGCAAGCTGTTGGGCAATTGGCCGGAGGAATTGCTCACGATTTCAATAACCTGTTGACCGCCATGATAGGGTTTTGCGACCTGCTTTTGCAGCGTTACACACAGACCGATCCGTCATATGGAGATGTTATCCAGATAAAGCAAAACGCAACGCGGGCAGCAAGACTCGTCAAGCAGCTGCTAGCTTTTTCTCGGCAACAGGCCTTGAAACCAAAGGTACTTTCGTTGACAGAAAGCTTGGCTGATTTGTCTTCGCTGCTCAGGAGGCTAATCGGCTCAAACATTGATTTTCAAGTTGTTCACGGTCGTGACATTTGGCCTATAAAAGCCGACAACAGCCAGCTGGAACAGGTCATTATCAACCTAGCAGTGAACGCCAGAGATGCTATGACATGCGGAGGAAAACTCACAATTCAAACCAGGAATTTCTTCTCAGACAAAGATTTCAAATGCATATATGACATAGCCCATAAAGGGGATTATGTGCTTTTAGAAGTCATAGACACAGGGTGTGGAATAGACCAAGGAGTCGTCGAAAATATTTTCGAGCCATTTTTCTCAAGAAAAAACGAACAAGCCAAGAAAGCAGGCTCCGGAACTGGCCTTGGCCTCTCGACTGTTTATGGCATCGTCAAGCAGACTGGAGGATTCATAAATGTCAAATCGGAACTCGGAAATGGATCCAATTTTCAGATATATCTTCCACGTTATACGGGCCCTGAAGACATTACTGCTGTTTCAAAAGAAGTTATGCACAGAGATCTAAGCGGCAACGAAACAGTCCTGCTTGTTGAAGACGAAGACGCAGTCAGAATGTTTTCCGCAAGAGCACTTCGCGAAAAGGGTTATCGTGTCTTGGAAGCAACATGCGCCGAGGAAGCGCTGTCAATAGCCGCCAATAAGAAATTTGAGCTGCTGATAACAGATGTCGTTATGCCAAAAATGGATGGCCCGACGCTCAACAAAAAATTGAGAGAAAATATAAAGGATATGAAAACTATCTTCATTTCAGGATACACCGAAGATACATTCAGAAAAGATTTAGACAAAGACTCTAAAATACACTTCTTGTCAAAACCATTTACCCTAAAAGACCTAGCAACTAAAGTCAAAGACGTGCTGACAAGCAATGAATAGAATGCGAGTGTTTTTAGTTAAGAATTAATCTTTTTATCATAACGAAGCGGTCTCTTGCGGCAGTTATGGTGAGCTGTTATAATCAAGAGCAACGAGGTAAATGTCTCTATCAATAACTTCCTAAAATAATAAAAAGCAGACCAGCAAGAGAATATTCTAATATAAAAAAGAAGGTTAATATTAGCGAGACTATAAACTAAGAAAGTATCTACAAAATCAATTACATATGAATGAACTTCTTATGAGCTTTATTTAGTTAAAACTCTGTCTATTGCACATGAGAGCGTTATCAAAAGCGTAACTTGTTTCAAGATCCCTGCAAAGTGATATGCAAATAATGATAGGAACCCTTGCGAAGCTCACAAAACTTGTGTTATAATATTGTTCATAAGGAGGTTAGGTCTACGAGAGGTTGTGTATGAATAGAGTGAAGGGATGCTCCCTGCGGGGGGGGGGGGGTAAGCATGAAAATGCCAAAGAGAACAAGCATGAAACTGTTGAGGAATATACTGCTCCTTACTATCCCCTGCTTGCGTTTGGATATTATGGCTGTGAGTCAGGTTCATGCGGCAAGCATTGATGAGCAAATAAAAACACTCGTTCAAAATACTGATGAGTTGAAGTGGCTTACGGAAGATCATGCGAATTGGGCTCATAGAGAGATTGTTCCTACGTTATATTGGGGCAAGATTTTACAAAACCAAATTGATCGCGGATATAATGATTTTGACAAGTTTGGCAAGGAAGATACCACTTCCAAAGGGTTTCTCGTCTCTGCATGTTTAAGTGGTCTAATGCATTGCGAAGCACTCCCTTGTTGGCAGATGAGGCATTTTGCCTATTGTTGCGCGGAACTTTATGAAAAATTAAAAACTGGTAATCAAGTTGACTTGCATGAGGAACTGAGCTTATACCCCGCAATTGCTAGTGTGCTTTTGGAGTTAAATCAGGTAAGGCAGCCCCTTCTTTATAATTTGTTCTTTAAACTTTTGCCTAGATGTGTTGAGCGTGAACATAAGAACATCGCTTGTGTAGATGCTTCTATTTCCGGCATTTTCAAAGAATCAGTGTCTATGTTTCAACAATTATGTGGGGAAGTCTTTATTATCGCTAAACGTGACAGAAACAATTTAAAGTTTAAATTGGGAAGTGAAGATATTTCACTTAACATTGCTGATTACGCGTCTTTTTTTGCTAGTTTAAAAGCCAAATTTGATGGCTTAGAAGCCTTGTTTGATCTTTTGGTCGACTGTAACAAATCCGATTGTTTGTTGCCTAAGACGTGGTTAGAAAAGACATATCCGGCTAGTGAAATAAATGCGGCTTTTTTTGCAGACAATCCAAATATGTTCTTTACGTATATCGAGGATTTTTTGACTCGTTCACTGGGCACACTTGATGCGTTCAAGAATAATAAAAATTTACTTGACTGCGCAAGTAAGCAATTGATAAAAATGGACTGCACTCTTTTGCCTTTCTGTTTAATTGAATTGGACAAAAAATCCAACACGTTAAATAATAGGTATTTTGTTTTGCCTGGCACGCTTTTGAATCCGTTTGACGATTTGTATTCCCTTGCGGGTGCGCTGGGTAGTAACAAACACACTGATGCAACGCTGTTATGGATTCCGAATGTTCTCTCGAAGCCCGTCCAGTCATCGGCAACATTCGAAATCAATAAATCCATTTCCGACTTAGCGTGGCTTTCTTCTTCTCATTCTAATTGGCAACATAAGGACATAATTGCTCTCTTATATTGTGGAAAGTGTTTAACAGACAAACTTGACCTTTATACAAGTGATTTCAACTCTTTTTGTGCAGATCACAGGGACAATTCTGACCTTTTACTGGCTAAATGTTTAGGTGAGTTATTGCGTTGCGATGCACCCCATTGTTGGCAAGTGAGACTTTTTGCTCGTTTATGCTCGAAACTTTATGAAGAATTAAAAGCTGGTAGTCAAGATGACTTGCGTGAGAAACTGAGGTTATATCCCGAAATTGCTAGTGTACTTTTGGAATTAAAATCGGCACGGTCGTCCCTTCTTTCTAACTTGTTATTTTACCTTTTGCCTTATTGTGTTGCTTGGGGCAATAGGAAGTTAATGCCACCAGTAATCGATATGTCCACTTGTCTCAAAAAAGGCGTGGATGACATTAACACGCTATGCGGTGACGATTTTATTTACGCTAAACGTGACAGAAACAATTTAAAGTTTAAATTGGGAAGTGAAGATATTTCACTTGACGTTGCTGATTGCTCGTCTTTTTTTGCTAGTTTAAAAGCCAAATTTGATGGCTTAGAAGACTTGTTTGATCTTTTGGTCGAAAACTGTAACAAATCCGCTTGTTTGTTGCCTAAGACGTGGTTAGAAAAGACATATCCGGCTAGTGAAATAAATGCGGCTTTTTTTAACAACAACCCAAGTGTGTTCTTTGAGTATATTTTTACACTAATAACGCAATCTCAGGGCACACTTGATACACTAAAAAACAATGCAGATTTACATGAAAAAATAGTTACTATCTTGAAGCTAGGAACTTTCTCTCATATTCCTTTCTGTTTAAAGGAATTGACTGATAATAAGTCGTTACCAGATGATAGCTGTTTTGCGCAACCAGCGACGATCAATTTCTTCCACTTGTCAAATTTGATTTATGAAATGCACAAGGCCTCACAACCTGTATTGTCTTCGCCTGCTCCAGCTGCAATCAATCCGTTTGCTAATATGCCCCCTCAGAATCCCAAGACAAATCCGGTTCTTCCGTCTCCTGCGCCTGCTCCAGCTGCAATCAATCCGTTTGCTAATATGCCCCCTCAGAATCCCAATACAAATCCGGTTCTTCCGCCTCCTGCGTCTGCTCCAGCTGCAATCAATCCGTTTGCTCAGCCCCCTCAGAATCCCAATACAAATCCGTTTGCTAATATGCCCCCTCAGAATCCCAATACAAATCCGGTTCTTCCGTCTCCTGTAAACGCAAATGCGGTAGCGCCATCATTTAGTGGTGTAGGTCTTTCTGATTATAGAGATTTGAGTTGGCTTAATGAAAAGCATGAGAATTGGCGGTATAAAGAAATTATACCTGCAATCTATGCAGGGAAAATGCTCCGAGACAAGCTTGACGGAGTACTCTGTGGCACTGTGACCAATCTTACTCGTTGTGACAATGAAACTTTGGGCGGATTATTGCTTACAGACAACCTCCGTGGCTGGCAACTGAGAAAGTTTGCTGAATTGTGTTCTGACCTTTATGACAAATTAAAGAGGTCTACTGCATTTGACTTGACTGATTACCTTTCCTCACACTCTATAATTCCTTTTTGTGTTAACGGTCTCTTGTATACAGAGCCCTCTCCTTTTGGCATATATTGGTCGCTGTCAAAGTCAAGCACACCTCTGTCTGCAGTGACTAATAATCAAGCACTAAGTAATGCGGACTTCGTGTCACGTAAATTTATTGACAACTGTTTGACTACTTTACGGAAAGAATTCCTGTCGGAATTTGTTCTAGTTACACGGTTACCAACGAACACTCCTGTTCCTTGGAAAGATGTGGTGTATTTGCCTCGCGACTATCAAATACCAATAAATTTTGTTGGGTTAAGAGAGCGATTATCCTCTATGACAAGTTTGTTTGATCTATTTGTGAACAGCCTCAAAGAAGGCGACTATTTGATATCTAAAGAATGGTTTAAAAAGAATCATCCAGATAAGACCACAGATCAACAATATATAAAAGCTCATCCAGAGGTTATTACTGAATACTTGGCTACGCAAATAGATATTGATGATGTCGATATAAATAGTTTGAAGACCTTGTATTCTGCGTCCCCAAAAGTCACTGCCTTGATGAACCAATTGGTGACGAAAAATTCTTATATGCTATTTCCTTTCGTTCTAAAGGAGCTTATTGTGCTGTCTCAACAGAAGCCGCCGCTTTCTATTGATTCAATCTTTGTGGGTGATTGTGCTGATTGTTATTCAAATGATAAAAATATTACATATTCAAAGAGTGGTGCCTTTAATTCCTCTTCGCGGATTATGACCGCGGACAAGCCTGATTATAAAATGGTTAATTCGTTTCCTGGTATGAACACAGATGGCAATCAAGGGAAAATCCAAGAGATTAGTGATAAATGGGCGCCAATGCCTGCATTATTTCGGAAGCAGAGCCATAGGATGAGTCATGCTGAAAAGACAGTTCTTAAACTGCTAGGGCATAAAAGAAATATAGCTAATATAAAGAGTAGCAGTCTCCAGGATGCAATAGATATTAGTCAGAACTCCTATGCCTTTGAGATCCTGCATATGTTAGAAAGGGCAGGTAAATTCGCAAAGAAGAGCAGCTCTGCTGTTGACTTTATAAAGTTGCTGGGCGGAAATGACCTGTTGTCTGAAGAAGAGGCGAATGCCTTGAGGCTTGCTGTTGATGGCGGATGGTTTGGTATATACAAGTTGCGTCCGCATATTAAAAATATTTTGGATATTGTTTGTTCTCAAGACTCTGTTGAGTATGCTTTGACACAATATTTTAATGCGAACGTTGGGCTAATTGATGATTTGACAATGTGGATTGACGGTGTAATTCGGCTTGAATATGGAACAAGCACATTTGAAGAAATTTTGAAGAAATTGGCCAATGGTTCGAACGTTTGCAAAAAGAGTGATGACTCAACACAGGTGCTGGGGACTTCCACAAGCGACCATGATGACGGCGATAATGTTGTAGCATGGTCTACGAATGCTTTTAAAAGTTTAAAGAAGTTTGGAAATGACTTGAAGATTGCATATATCACTGAGTTGCAGTGGATTGCGAGTGATGGAAATCCATTGATTCCTTTGTATGGAATGGCGTTTGCTAAAGATATCGCTGCTGATGATAGTGCTGCTGATGATAGTGCTGGGACTGTTCTGTTAAGAGAATTTGCTAATAATATTTTGAAGAATGGGACAAAGATCAGTGTCCCTAAGAGTATTGCTAATCATATGAAGAGTGCTGACTACTGCGGTTATACTCCTGCATTTAATGATCGCGATACTCCTGGACATTATAGTTCCATCACGGATAGTCATGTGATTGCTGAGTATTTATTTGGAAAGGGAATTGCGTTGAAGAAGAGTAATCCTGACGCTTTTAAAGCAAAGTTTGGGTCGTGGTTTAGTAATAAACAATCTGAAAACACTGCGGCAAAAACACTAGGCTTAACAGATGTCATTGGTATTAGGAGGATGTTTGAGGAAAATGGGACGACAAAAACTGCCTTTGCGCCTAAAGCCGAGTCTCCGTTTATCAGACTTGCTAGGCCTCTTGGTTGGAAATTGAATGCGTTTAATCGGTCTACTCCTCCTAATATTGGGGAATTCCCAAATTTACCTTGCAATATTTATAGCACGAATATAACTGGAAGCTGCAGATTTAGTGTGTTACTACAATACCTGAATTTTCTCAATCTGATCCAGATTACACAGATTATTAATTAAGTCATATTTGCTAATCAATTAACGTTCTATAAACGTATCTTTACTTTACACTATGTATTTAACAAAAAA